>JADFWI010000333.1 GCA_015222985.1 Pseudomonadota bacterium
GTAGGGTTTTTCAATATATGTCTTTACCCTCTTGAGAAAACGGCCCCCATCCGCACCGTCAACGATCCGGTGATCAAAGGTCAGGCTCAGCGTCATTCTCTGGCCCACCTTAATCTCTCCATTCTCTACAACCGGCTTTTCCAAAATTTTCCCCACACCCAGAATACCGGTCTCGGGTGGATTGAGGATCGGAGTAAAGGCCTCAACATCCAAAAAACCCATGCTGGTCAATGTAAAGGTCCCTCCCTGGAGGTCGCCCGGTACCAGCTTTTTCGACCTCACCTTGCTTGCCAGCTCATCCATCTCCTTTTGTATGGCGAGTAAATTTTTTTCGTTTGCATTCCGAACTACGGGAACCACCAGTCCTCCCGGGGAGTCCATGGCTACTCCGAGGTTCACGGACTCCCACAACCAGATTTCATCATTCACAACACTCGAATTCATCTGGGGATGCTCTTCAAGGACTCGTGCTAAAATCTTCACCAAAATGGCATTGTAAGAGATCCTGATACGCTCATCTTCAGGGCCCTCTCCGAGGATTTTCCGGAAACGGACCAATTCCGCCACATTGACCTCCATGGTGATGGTAAGCTGTGCGGACTGTTGCAGACTCTGGTGCATTCTCTCAAAGATCACCTGTCTGACCCCGCGGATCGGCACAACCTCTTTGACCTCTTTAGAACCCGCTGCAGCGGGTTTTTCAGCCACGGCTTTTCCCTTAACCTCTTCTTTGATGGCCTGCTGAATATCTTCCTTCATGATGCGGCCGCCGGGTCCCGTGCCTTTCAGCCTGTCGATTTTAAGCCCATGATCTTCAGCCATTTTTCTGGCCACGGACGATATCCTCACCTTGACGTCCACGCCCTCCTCAGCTGCCCGCATGATATCTTTTTCCACAACACGGCCGCCAGGTCCTGTGCCCTCGATGGTGGAGAGATCGACCCCTTTCTTTTCCGCAAGCTTCCTCGCCCTTCCGGAAATCTTGACCTTGCCGGTTTCAGCGGCCTCCTTCTTGCCTAACCTTTTTCGAATGTCCGAAACATCTACGCCTTTCTCCTCTTTCTTGTCTCCGGCAAGAAATTTGTCCAGATCGATCTCTTCTCCCGGGGCCCCCACGATCCCGATGGTGGAAAATATTTCAGCCTTTTCCCCATCGGGGACAATAATCTTTAAAAGAACGCCATCAGCCGGTGCCTCAACCTCAAAGACGACCTTCTCCGTCTCTACTTCGCATATGGGTTCGCCATTTTTGACAGCGTCCCCTTCAGCCTTCAGCCACTTAACGATTCTGCCTTCCGTAATATCCTGCCCTGCCTGGGGCATCATGATCTTTGTTGCCATGGTATACGCTCATCCTCGTAAGATTATTTGGAGTCAAAAAACATTCAAAGCCACGGACCTATGTGATTTTGATGACTGCTTCAGCAATATCCTCAACAGTGGGTACACACACTTTTTCCAGCTCAAGGTTGTATGGGATGGGAGTGTCCAGCCCGCAAACACGCGAGACAGGGCCATCCAGATCGTCATAGGCGTTCTCCATAATCATGGCAGCAATATCACCCCCAATACCACCCCGTTTACACGCCTCATGAACGATGATGACCCGACCCGTCTTTCTTGCAGATTCCAGGATGGTCTCTTCATCCAGGGGCTTAAGCGTCCTCAGATCAACGACTTCGACACTGATGCCCTCTTTCTCCAAGAGTTCTGCCGCTTCGAGACACTTGAGTGTCATATACGAATAGGTCACTATGGTGACGTCTTCGCCCTTCTTTTTGACGTCAGCCTCCCCAAGCTGAATCACATACTCCTCTTCGGGAACTTCTCCTTTGGTCATGTATAACAATTTGTGCTCAATGAAGACCGTCGGGTCGTCATCCCGGATGGCAGAGAGGAGCAATCCGTAAGCATCGTAGGGTGAAGAGGGCATCACAAGCTTCAGCCCCGGGATATGGTAAAATAGGGCTTCAAGGCTCTGAGAGTGCTGAGCGGCAATGCCATTGCCCGCCCCACCCTGTGTCCTTAAAACCATGGGAATCTGCCCCTGACCTCCAGACATAAATTTGTACTTTGCAGCCTGATTGACGATCGCGTCCATTACAAGGGTGGTAAAATCAACAAACAGGATCTCCACTATGGGCCGTGTGCCAACAAGCGCTGCCCCCACGGCCGCGTTGGTAAACGTTGCTTCTGCCAGAGGCGTATCAATCACCCGCTCGGGGCCGAATTCCTTGATAAGTCCTTCTGTGACCTTGTAAGAACCACCACGCATGCCAATATTTTCTCCCAAAACAAAAACCGATGGGTCCCTTCGCATTTCTTCGAAAAGGGCCCGGTTCAAAGCCTCCCGATACATCATTTCAGCCATTGCATTACTCCTTGTTTGGTGGGGATTTATCAATAATTGGGGATACTATCCAGGAATTCATCTACCGACGGTTGAGGGCTGTTCTTGGCGAACTCAATCGCCTCCTCCAACTCCGATTCCACGTGAGTTTCTATTTCCTGTATCTTCTTTTTGCCTTTGATTTTACTCCGAAGAATATCAAGCGGATCCCTCGTTTTCCATTCTGCCAAGACTTTCTGATCCATATATAGCCCCGGGTCATTGATGTGGTGTCCACCGTGGCGGTAGGTCTTGGCCTCAATGAGCGTTGGGCCTTCCCCATTGAGCGCCCTTTCAGCGGCACTTTTAGTGGCAAGATAGACTTCTACTGCGTCATTTCCATCAACGCTGACTCCCGGCATCCCGTAGGCAGGGCCTTTGCAGGCCAGATCACAGTTCCCGAAGGAGCACTCCACTGGCGTGGAGACCGCATAATGATTATTTTCCAGCATGTATATGACCGGCAGTTCAAAGACTGCCGCAAAATTCAATGACTCGCCAAAAACCCCCTGGTTCGCAGCACCGTCACTGAAAAAAACCAAAACAACCTGTTTGCTTTTCTTGACCTTGATTCCCATTGCAGCGCCGGTGCCGATGGGGATCCCTGCGCCAACAATTCCATTGGCCCCGAGGTTGTTATCTTCCTTGCTGAAAATGTGCATGGAGCCGCCCCGCCCTTTACAATATCCGGTGGCCCTCCCCATAATCTCTGAAACCATCAGCTTCAGATCAGCACCCTTGCTGATGCAGTGCCCGTGTCCACGATGGGTGCTTACAATAAAGTCTTCGGGCCGTATAGCCGCACAGGCGCCTGCCGCAATGGCCTCCTCACCTAAATAGGGATGAAGATAGCCCCGGATAAACCCCTGGCGATAAAGATCCATGCCCTTGAGCTCAAACTGACGCGTCGCATAGACACTGCGATACATCTTTAGGAGAATTTTCTCACTAAC
>JADFWI010000334.1 GCA_015222985.1 Pseudomonadota bacterium
CCATGACCAGTAGATGATAAATGCCTTACCCTTGATCTGCGAGATGTCGACGAACTTCCAGAATCGGCTGTCGTAGCTGTGGTCGCGGTTGTCACCCATGACAAAGATGGAGTGAGCGGGAACCGTGACTGGGCCGAAGTTATCGCGGGGTCTGGCATTGCCTGGAATAATGTGCGGATCCATATGTGTGCCGTAAGGGTCATCCATGGGTTTATGATTAAGATACACCTTCTTGTTTTGAATTTCCACAACGTCACCGGATGTGCCTATGACCCGCTTTATGAAGTCCTTCTTAGGATCTTCAGGGAATTTGAATACCACAATATCACCGCGCTTAGGGTCTGTGATTGAGATAAGTGTCCTGTTTAGAAAGGGTATCTTCACACCGTATATGAATTTATTTACGAGGATATGATCTCCCACCAGAAGCGTTGGCTTCATGGACCCAGAGGGAATCTTAAAGGCCTGTATAACAAAGGTCCTGATAAACAGGGCAAGGACTACGGCAAGAAGTATAGCTTCAGCGTATTCCCGAATGATGCTCTTCTTGGGTTCAATAGGACGGTCGGGCAATTTGTCTTCTTTTTTCAATGTTACGGATTTCCTTTCCTCACAGTGATGGACGATGCCAGATACAGGATACTCGATGCCAGATACGGGATGCCGGATACCGGATGCAGGATGCCGGATCATAAATGAAGACGTCCGCGATCAGGTATCAGGGCCACGTCCTCTCGGTGTGGATTTTTTACTACACCGAGGGGAGCAATTCCTGCGGTTCTCCTAGTGTGAATTTTCCGCTCTGTATCCATTTTTTCAGAGTCTCTGCAATCTCCCTCGCTCGTACCACACTCGAGAGCGGAACGGTTGGAACATCTTGGCCATGCACGCGTATTGTTCCGCCCTTAAGCTCACCATAACTTACGGTGCCGTAACTCTTGGACACGCCGTGTGGATAGTCCCGTCCATAGTCAACAATCTGGGTGAAGATCTCATCATCTGAAATCGCAGTGAATTTCACAATCTCCTCGTTCAGGATCGGGATGGGCACTCCCAGGCCAACAGCCATTGAGCAGCCGTACCCTTGAATGCTCACCCCCACCAACCACTTGTGACTCATCTTTTTCAGGTCTCCCATGACCCATAGGGTGCCTGCAGGGGCTAGCGGTACGCCCTTTTTTGTTCGCTTCACTTTTGGTTTGTGTTGGGTCCCGTGCCAGACCACAAACCCCTGGCCTCCGCCAAGAAAGATCCTTGTCCCCACTCCAATCGTCATGTAGTACGGGTCGTTCATCAGGGGGCTCAGTTGTCCTGCAGAGCAATAGTTGGCATTGCCTGCATTCGGTCTTAAGGTGCCCATGTATGTGTAAATTGTCTTTTCAGCAAAATTTATCGCACAGTTATAGTTTTGATACCCGTTTCTTGGGTTGCAAAGGGTGGCCTGAGGGAGTTTTTTAAGGGTAATATCCTTTTCGATTTCTCGATTCGGATAACAATCAGTTCCATAGGCCTTGGCTTCGATATGGACGGTCTTGCCGGCCAGAAGATCCTGAATCACGTGTCCGCCCCCATACTTGAATTCCCCGGGGTGAACCTTGTTCAGGGGGTCATCTTCGCAC
Organism: Pseudomonadota bacterium; assembly: GCA_015222985.1. GTDB lineage: Bacteria > Desulfobacterota > Desulfobacteria > Desulfobacterales. The sequence goes on from JADFWI010000334.1 coordinate 1,620, forward strand.
GGTTCCGTAGCTCCAAGGTAACAATCCACGGCTGCCACACCGCCATATGCAGGCACATTGTTGAACCAGACCTTGGATACTTTGATTCCGGGCACTGAATGTCCAAGATTGATAAAGGCTCCCGAGGAACACATGGGCGAAAAGGTCCCGGTCGTGACGATATCCACTTGGCGAGCTGCCTCGACAGGACCGTTTTCTTTTACTATGTCAATTATTTCTTCGGCTGTAACCACAACAACCTTGCCATCCCTGATCCTTTGATTGATTTCCTGAAAGGTCTTTTGTACCTTATGGCGCTTCACTGCCTCGCCTCCTTGTTTGACATACGTATCTGTTCTTTTGCGCTCTTGAGTTTGTCTGCAATATTGTGTCTGATCCAGTTTTTATCCCACCACTCTATTGGATTCACAAAGGTATCGTGAATCAACATGCCAAAATGGAGGTGGTCCCCTCCGGCCAAGCCGGTGCTTCCGGTGGCGCCAATTATGTCACCCTTAGAAACCGACTTGTTTCTGGCGACTTGGATGCGGCTCAGATGGCTGTACATGCTAAAGAGGTTGAAACCATGATCTATGATAACGGTTTTTCCGTAGATACCAATGTCTTGGGCAAATGCAACCCGTCCGCTATTAGCGGCAGGGACTGGCGAGTAGCCAGTGGATGCAAGGTCTATTCCGAGATGGACTTGATTATCTATGACCCGACCCTCGTATAGATATGAACGATGGTCGGCAAACCCGGCCCTTCGGGCCGAAGCTGGGAGCCTCAAGAACGGACCAGTCCAGTGCCGTTTGGCATCACTGCCTTTGCACGCATCCTGTATAGTCTTCAAGTTGGCTATGCGAAGGTCCCTGTTCACTGCCAGGAACTTCTCAATGAGGGAGGCTCGGCGGCCGTCTTGGCCCAGAGCTTCTTCGAATTCAGGCATTTTCCGCTTAAGAAAGGCATCGGACAGACGGATCGTGTCCTTCTTGAACGCCTTTGCATTGATGTGATATGCAAATCCTGTGCGCGAGGTATTGCCAGCGCGGTCCGTGGCAGTCACATGTAGCTGAGTATCAGGGCCTTTGTCGTAAGGGAGGGCAAAAAAGGCGACAAAGACACTCGAATCAGTAAAACAGCCTTTTGAGCCGGGGGAAAACCGGTTTCCTACATTAACACCACTGGTGGCAATCGGCTCAGAGACCCGGTAGATAGCCAAGCCGGCGCCACCCTGATTAAGATTGTGGGTGCGGCTGATCAACTCGATATTCGGTGGCCTGGTGTCTATGAAGAGCTTGTATTCTGCATAAGATCGATTTCCTGACCCCCACCCTCGATAGGAATAGTCCCAGACGGCTGTCCTGAGGACTGCTTCTCCATCGTTAAACCCGAGTTGACGAGCCTTGATTTCAAGGGAAACCGGCTGTTTTCGAATGGCGCCCCCCATCAACAATCCCTTCGACGGGAGTGTTTGATCCAAGAGCACGACTTCTTTTTTTTGTTGAAGGAGCGCGATCCATATCCTCTTGACGCCGCTTTTCTGATCAGAGGCGACCCCATTGAGTGTGTACGACGTGCCGATGGATTCGATCGGTCTTTCCAACCTAAATGCCGGTGACTCTCCTTCCAGCCCTCTGATTCCCCACCATATCAAAAGACCTGCAAGGACGCACAGAACGACAGCGATGAAGAGGTAACCGACTCTTGACTTGGTTTCATTGTTCGTCATGTCACTAGGTCGCTCCACAGAATTCGCGACGGACCATAGCAAGTTGTCAGTGAAGAATCAAGGTTGATTCATTTTCTTGTCCGTTGCTTTGTGATTCTTGACATTTTTTAAAGATTACGATAAAAAATATATATTGTTATTTGAGTCTTAGGGCTTAACTTCTTTCGGCTTGCTGTTATTGGCACGGATATCGCATGCAACATGTTGTTAATGTAGGAGGAATTGCCATCGGGGACGGAAATCGTCCGGTTTTGATCGCCGGGCCGTGCGTGATCGAGAGTCGTGAATCGACCATGGAGGCCGCAACCTTTCTTAGAGACCTTACGGATGAACTCCAGATTCCGTTCATTTTCAAAACCTCCTATGACAAGGCCAACCGAACCTCGCTCAAGTCCTACCGTGGGCCGGGTCTTTCCAAAGGGCTGGATATCATTTCTTCTATTAAAGGTAAACTAGGTATCCGAGTACTTTCTGATGTGCATCGCTTTTCCGAGATTGCCCCTGCAGCACAAGTCCTCGATATCCTCCAGATCCCTGCTTTTTTGTGCCGTCAAACGGACTTTGTTCTGGCAGTTTCTGAAGCTGGAAAGCCTGTCAATATAAAAAAGGGGCAGTTCTTGGCCCCGTGGGATATGGAGCACGTTGTGGAAAAAGTCGTTTCCACGGGAAATGACCAGGTCCTTTTGACAGAGCGCGGGGCCAGTTTCGGTTATAACAACCTGGTTGTTGACTTCCGGAGTCTGGCCATATTGCGCGGTTTAGGATGGCCTGTGGTATTCGATGCCACACACAGCGTTCAGCTTCCCGGGGGCGCTGGGAGTTGCTCCGGGGGACAAAGGGGGTTTGTGGCCATGTTGGCCAGGGCTGCTACTGCTGCCGGCGTAGACGGCATCTTCATTGAGGTCCATGACGATCCGGATCAAGCGCTTTGTGACGGTCCCAACTCCCTCCCGCTGGCGGAGGTCAGGCCACTTTTGGAACAACTGACGGCCATAAAGAGCGCCATATCTTCTGAGGTTTCGTAACATTTGCATGAAAGATATCGCCTTCCAGAAAAAACCTTTACGCCCCAGGCTATTGAGAACTTACGAAAGAGGCAGCCTACAGTAAATGTCAAAGATAAGAATAATCCTGTTTTGTGTTATTTGTGTTATGCTCTTCGGGCTTGGAATTGGCATGTTCAGGTTCCACCATCTCAAGAAAGAGCCGGAGGCAGCGCTTGCACTACTGCCTGAAGACAGTGATATCGGTTTGAATCGCGTTCACCACACTGCAACTCGAAACGGGGTTAGGGAATGGGTGCTTGA
>JADFWI010000335.1 GCA_015222985.1 Pseudomonadota bacterium
GAAAAGCTTCAGAAAGAACTCAGCTACGATTATGCTGATATCTTCCTGAATGCCGGTGCCAATCCTGTATTTCCGTATGAGTCTTGCCATGTGACAGGAGATCCGGTGGTGATGCAGAAACCGGTTTTTGAGCTAAGAGAGTATTTTCGTAAGGCAGGTGTTCATAAGAATTCCGATTACAAAGATCTGGAGGAACACGTTGCAGTACAGATGGAGTTCCTCCGTTACCTCCTTGAAAATGGGAATGAAGACCTATACAGAGATTTTTTCAAAAACAAGTATACGAAGTGGGTGTCTTCATTTTGCGACCAGCTTGTAGGATCTACACAGACCGACTTCTATCAGGGTCTGGCCCTTTTTACCCGGGGAGCCATGATGTGCGAGAACATGAGACTTGAGGGTTTTACAAGGGGCGAAGAGGTCACAAGAAAGATGGTGCCGGCCTGTGAAGCACTTAACCTTGATCCTGCTTACTTTACACTGGCCGAAGGTGTGGTTGATCCGGAGCCGGAGAAAAAGGTTCCGAGCCACTGTTACACCTGCGGGGCGCTTTGCGGCATGACGGCCAAAGTCAAGGACGGTATACTTATGGGTACCAGCGGTTTACAGGGAGATCCCAAGAGCGGCGGCAGACTTTGTCCCAAAGGTGCGGCAGCGGCCAAGCATGTGTATTCTGCATACAGGCTGAAAACGCCTCTCATTAAGGAGGATGGCCGTTTCCGCAAGGCCACGTGGGATGAGGCCCTGGATAAGGTGGCCGAAGCAATTAACACAATAGAGCACGAAAAACTCGGTTACATGAGGGGTAATGACTGGGCCAATTCTATCCACGAAGCCCTGTTTGATCATTTGGGTTGTCCCAAGACCACCCACCGGCCCATGTGCGACAATGCCAACCGTATGGCTAATGAGAAAAACCTGAATGACAAAAGACCGTGGATAAATTATCAGGAGTCTGATTATATCCTCCATTTCGGGATGAATGAGCTGGCCAGTTCCTATAGCCAACGCAAGACAGCCCAACTTCGCGCAGCCCTAAAAAGGGGTGCCAAATTAGTGGCCTTTGACCCACGCCTCTCAGATACCGCAAAGGCGGGCACCGAGTGGATTCCGATCAAACCTGCAACAGATGCTGCCGTTGCTTTGGGTATGGCGTATGTCATTATTAAAGAAGAGCTTTATGACAAGGAATTCGTCGAGAACTGGGCCCACGGGTTCGAGGAATTTAAGAAAAGGGTAATGGGTGACGAGGATGGCGTTGCCCGCACGCCGGAATGGGCAGGCAAGATAAGCGGGGTGCCACCCGAGACCATCGAGCGTATAGCCAGGGAATTCGCCATGGCCAAGAATAAGGGTTGTATTTCATGGACCGGTCTGGCACAGGTTCCAAACGGGATGTATGGTACTGCGGCCATACAGGCACTCAACGGCCTTTGTGGCACCTTCGACGCACCAGGCGGGCCAGCCCTGCCATTCAAGCGTAAACTGAAACCGGTCTGGGGTAAAGGGCAGGAGAAGCCTGCTGCCACTGATGCTCCCAAACTGAATAAATTCGGTATCTGGTCCGGCTGGGCACCGGCATATCTTCTTGAGGACGTTGAGGCCGGAAAGCTTAAAGGTATGATCAATTATTTCGGTGACCCGGTGCTCTCCTGGGGAAACCAGGAGGCCATTACCAAGGCCATTGAAATGATGGACTTCAAGGCCTCTATTGATGCATTTATGTGCAACACAGCGGTGCTTTGCGATGTGATACTGC
>JADFWI010000336.1 GCA_015222985.1 Pseudomonadota bacterium
CGATCATATCCAGACCGTGTCAAAGGCAAAAATAGGCTCACTCATTACGACGCTTCCACCCGAAAAACTGAAGCAAGTGCGCTCAGCAATACTCTTTGCACTCAATTTATAAACTGGTATCCAAATAGTGATTAGAATAGTGATTAGGGACGGGTTGAAGACCTGACGAAGAAGGGATTGAGACAGGGCGGGATTTTTGATTTTCGATTGCTGATTTTCGATTGAAAAAGATGAAGGACAGGGATTTTTCATTGCCGATTTAAGAACTATTGAGGGTACGTGACCTGTTTCCGGCTTGTCCGTCTTAGGGTAGTCAATCGAAAATCGCAAATTATATGACCTGATGAAGAAGGGATTGAGACAGGGGAGGATTTTCGATTGCCGATTTTCGATTAAGGAAGATAAGGGACTGAGGATTTTGAATTTTCGATCAGGAAGAAGGTTGGAAAAGACAATGCGTTCCCACACTGAACCGGTTTACCAGGAAACCTCGATTTTGCATCTGGAAAAGCAGTACAACAACCACAAATCGAAAATATTATGATTTGGTAGGAATCATGAACAAGAAAGAATTGAAGGACAGAACCAAGCAATTTGCCATTTAGGAGTTTCCCATATCCAACTCCCTTTCGAGGGAAGTGACATCAAGAGCTTTGGACTTGTTAAGATGAAGTATTTGGGGACCGTGACCTGTGACTGTGGAGTCATGACTCATGACTGTGGGGTGTACGTTTGACTCCGACCCCAGCGCCCCGACTCGGATAAGAGCCCCGAAATATGTAACTTCTCAAAAAGTCCGGGCTACTTTGGGGAAAATCCCCCTCTATCCCCCTTTCAAAGGGGGAGGATAGCTGAATATGCTATGCGTCAATTGGTTGTAGAATTTCCGAGACGTTTTAAATTATTTGCCAAGATACGTGCAGGCTTTCGGGATGGGGCTGACCAGGATCTGCCCGTGTGAATTATCGTCGAAAGCGCCGGCCTTATCCAGAGTTTCCACAATATCGCCCACCTGGTTTTTTCCTACGATCATGTTGCAACCCTCGCGCGCGGGAGATATCTCGCTCAACTCCGAGTCGGATGGACACTGATGTTTGAGCTTGCTGATGGTCGCCCCGGCGGCTCCGACGTCCATGGCCGCTTTGACAAGATCCTCGCCCCGGCCCGCGTTGCATGTAAGGATCAGGTTGGTCAGATCATGAAGAAAAGCTTGTTTGCTCTTTGAGTCCTGCCCCTCTGGCGCGGTTCTTCGGCGCCAGCCGGTGCCTCCCTTTATCTCGTCGACCGCCGCGATAAGCTGTTCCACGCTTGCGGCGTGCTTGGGCATCCCACGGGTGATCTTCGTATTGACCAGTCCTTTCCCGATAGGATAAAGATAGATAAATCCTTTTCCCGGCTGGTCCAGTTTTCCGGCGTCGATCATCAGATCCATGACAGCGTTGGCGTCGTATTTGCTCGCGGCAAAATTTATCACCTCTTTCTCAGCCGGAATGGTGACGCGCAGGAGGCCGAGCTTGTCTCTCAGGCCGGTCCCGTGTCCGAAAGTGATTCCGGGTACGCATGTACCGGTATCAAGAGCAACCCTTGCGACAAAGTTGCCCTCTCCGCGCTGGACGATGCAGCAGATTCCCGTCAGCTCGGTCATAAGACGATAGGTGCTTTTCGGTTCGAAAGGCTTTAGTTCATTTTCAAAACAGAGCCTGTGGGCTTTTACGATATTGACCTCTTCACTGAATACAGTGCCCCTTCCCGGCGTTTCCATATCTCCTTTGTCGATCATCAGATTCATCACGGCTTCTTCCACTTCAGCAGGTATGAGAAGAGACATTATGTCCGCCGGGTCTTCGACTATCACAGTATCTGAATACAACCCGAAGAGACCTTTCTTCTCCTGGAGCATAAGGGTCCGAGCGGCTGCAAGCTGGTAGTCTACAATCCCGGCCGTCTGCAGCCCTTCGACAATGGTGTCGGTTATTCCCCTGTGAAAAATGCCTGTAATTTTGCAGATCTTTTTTTCTTCAGTCATTACGCAGCACGTCCTTCCCGAAACGCCTTGGTGGCTTCCTGAAGCGCCGCCTTTCTCTTTCTGGTTACACTCAGCCCGACCGAAAGGACCGAGAGTATCGGGCAAACGGAAGCCATGGTGAGGATGCCGAACCCTTCAACAACTCCAACCTGGGTTCCGATACCAAGGCCCATGGCGAGGACAAGGGGGACCGTGACAGGCCCCGTAGTGACGCCGGCGCTGTCCCAGCCGATGTTCACAAATTCTTCCGTAGATAGCTTGGACATAAACAATAATAGGATATACGGCGGTGCGAGAAGATAGACCAGCGGAATGCTCCATATGATTTTCGCAACGCCGAGAGTAATTCCCACGCCGACGCCAAGTGCGACCGCCTGCATCAGCAGCCTTTTTTTGAAGGTTCCGACTGTGAGCTCCTCGACCGTAAGTCCGAGTGCGTTCAGCGCCGGCTCGGCCATTGTGGCCCCGTATCCCATAAAGAACGCAAACAGCAGAACCACTATGATTCCGGACAGGCCGCCTTCCGTGCCGAAAAGAGGTCCTTTCGTAGGAAGGTAGGTGTATTTCCTTGTCGATGCCTCGTAACCATCCCCTTTATATGGCAACGCTTCATATTCGCTTCCTGACTTCAGGTAGAAGAATTGTCTCTTCTCTCCTTCAGCCGTTGTGGCCGTTTGAACGACGACGGGATCAAAACCTACGATCGTCTTCTGCTGATCGGTCAGCTCGATCCGCTTGAATGAAGAAGGCAATTTTCCGCCCACCTGGTTCCCGAGCTTGGCGAGGCCGAGTTCGATGCCCATGCTGAATACCATCATCCCTATAAGGGCGAACAGGATTCCGAGCATGATTTCGTCTGAACGCGGGAGCTTTTCACGCAGTATAACCACAAGTGTAAGCATAAGGAACAGAGTGAGGGGAATGATCGCCTGGGCAGCCACAAGGCCGTTGCGCCTTAACAGGTCGGGAACTTTAAGAACCTGGCCGCTCATGGAATACATGGTTACCGCCACCTTGACGGCTTCGGGAGTATCGAAAACGGCCAGCCGCTGTTCCTTTGTGCCGGAGAGCGCTGCCCAGCGCTGAAGTGCGTCGGCATCCTGCCCGGGGAAAACCACGCTCCTCTCGGTCTCGTTTTCTTTAAGTTTCTTTATGTACTCAAGCATCTTCTCTTTGCTGCCGTCGAAGAGAGCGAGCTGGCTTTTTTCACTCGCGTTCATAAACGCGTATCCGTACATTTCCTCCTGGCTGGTGAACAGGGTAACGGCTTTGTCCCGGCTCTGAGTGCTGAAGAACTCCGCTTCCTCCATCGGTTTCGGAACGCCTCCCTTGAAAACAGTGCCCAGGGTAAGCACCGTGATTATTGGAAAAAGGGAGGCGAGAGTTACCACGCCGAAGCCGGCACTGCCGGAACCGGCACTGCCGGTAATTCGGCAAATCCCGATACCGAGGGCCAGGACGAGGGGGACGGTAACAGGGCCTGTAGTCACAGCGCCGCAGTCCCACGCGAGTCCCGTCAGAGCCCGCATGTTCGGATCAAGAAACGCCCACATGGTGAAAATCACCAGGCAGCCTACGAGGACGTAAATAAAAGGCTTGAGCGACCATTGGTACATGAAACGCAGCATGCCGCACATGACGGCTACGCCCACACCGGCGCCCACGGCATATACGAGATAACTTGAAAATTTGTTGAGAAGGAGAAACACTAGCGGGGCCTCCCAGGGTTTTATGGAAGAACCGGCTGCCTTCAGAACCGTGATGGCCGGCTCCGCAAACGTGGCGCCCATGCCGAGAATGAAGGCAAAGATTAAGATGGTCGGCAGCTTTGATTTCTGCGGCAGCTTCAGGCCGATGACTTCGCCCAGAGGCATTAGGCCAAGCATGAGGCCTTCCATGAAGAAAGCGAGCCCTGCAATAACCAGTGCAAGCCCGACTGCAATAATTGATGCTTCAGCTATGGCCATTCGCAAAATGATAGTTTGGAATAAGATAAGATAGACGATAATAAGAGCAACAGATTTTATTTGTCCAACTATCCGGCTCTTTGCGTATGGAAACAACATTTCCATAGCTTGTTTGAAAGTGACCTTTACTTTCCCGCTGGCTTGCTGCTGGGCCACCATAATAGCGCCTCCTTGATTCTCGAACTTAGGGCTCGCGCAAAAACAACTTGGCAGATTTTGCGCTCAGATTTTGGTGAGATTTGGTCGATCCGATTGAGCAAAACCGCAGGGCACGAAGTGAAGCTGTAGCGCTATAGCAGGCTATTTCGAGGGTTTTACGCCCGCCCTGGCGCGACGTGCTCGAATCAGCCGACAAGGTGTACGGGGCGCTGCATGCTCGGATCAGCCGATTGAGCCTATAAGCCAGGTCTGGGCCAGGGAATGAGTATTGGCCAAAGATCGCCTGAAGCTGAGATGCTAAAATGGTAAGTTTTTTTTGCGCAAGCCATAAGGCCGGCTTCACCATGCTGACCAAAACAGCGCATCCTGGCCTACCTAAAGTTTCCTTCCTTGGCCAGGGCGATAAAATGGGCAATGTCGATTTCTTTGGGGCAGACGAAGCTACAGGCCTGCGCTGTACGGCACCGGGGGGTTCCCTGCTCGCTGTATAAGATATCCATTCTCTCTTGCTTGGCCATCTCCCGTGGGTCCATGAGACGAACAATATTGGCAAGCATGGCATTCGGTCCAAGGTAGTTCTTTTGGGTAACACAAGCAGTTGCACAACAAAAACAATTAATGCACCGGGTTGCCTCAACGTAGCTCTCCAACACACGCGGAGAAATCCGGTATTCGTCTCCCTCTGGAGGCTGGGAAGCGGCTTGAATGATGTACGGTTTCACAAAATGGACTTTTTCGTACGCCTTTTCCATGTCTATGACGAGATCCCGAATCACTGGGGCTACTGTTAAGGGCTCAACAATAAAGATCTGTGTCTTGAAAAGGTTTACGGCGTTTTCTACCAGGAGTTCACACGTTAAGAGGGGCTTGCCGTTGATTTTCATGCCGCATGTGCCGCACTGGCCGTGCTCGCACGAGGAACTCCATGCCAGGGTGGGGTCCTGCTCGTCATTGATCTTTCGAAACAGGTCCACAAAACGCAAGATCCGGCCTGCTTTGAGTTGGTAACCCTGTACCCATGATCGTCCGGTATCAGGATCATAACGGCTGATTTTCAATGTAAGGTCATATTCTTGTGACATGCACGGCTTCCTGAATGTAAAGAGTCAAATTACCACCAGAGGCGGTGGCTTCCGATTCAAGTGAGCTAAAGTGCCTAAAGTGAACTAAAGTGCCTAAAATTTAAAGAGATAAAAAGCCCCAAATTCTGTGATCTGATTCCTCATAACACTGCCCTCGGGAATGTTGGGAAAACCTGTACACAAAACGACTATTCGCACCGCTAATTTTCGAGTTCGCTTTTCAAGCCCTTAGGTGAATTGTTTATGATCCACAATTATCCCATCCACAACTTTAGGCACTTTAGCTCACTTTAGGCACTCTCACAATTACTATAACGGCGAAACCTCTCTATGATATCATTACTAGAGGTAGCCGTTTTTGCCCACTGATCAGTATTTTCTTTCAATGATGCCGAACTTCTCGTAGTGTTCTCCCTTGGCCTCAAAGATACTCATGTCAACGGGCCGCCTGCCGAGGGTCACCTTGCCGTACTCCGTCATGTAAGCCAGGGTATGATATTGAAACTTGGAGCTCCTCTTTGGATAGTCTTCACGAGAATGCCCACCCCTGGACTCTCTTCTTGCCAGGGCACAGTCGGCAATCACGATTGAGACGTCCAAGAGATGGTCCAGTTCCCACAACTGAAGGAGTTCCTGGTTCATGGCCAATGACTTGCTGTACAGTTTTATGTGCGCAGCCCTCTCCTTGAGTTCCTTGAGTTTTTCGATAGCCTCCGTAAGGCCCTTCTCATTTCGGAAAACGCCGACTTTTTCAGTCATGAGCAAGCGCAGTCCATCGCGAATCTCAGCATAATGCTCATCGCCCTGGGATTCAAGATAACGAGAGAACTGACCAAAAACGTGCTGTCCTCCCTCTTGAGGGACATCGCCCGGATCTTCCGCGTCATCAAGAAAGGCTGCCACCCTTTCTCCAACGACCTTGCCCATAGTGATCAACTCAAGCAGGGAGTTTGTACCAAGGCGATTGTGACCGTGCAGGCTGGCCGCGGCAAACTCCCCGCAAGCATATAAGCCGGGCACGCATTGCCTCTCGTCCTTTTGGACCTCCCCCAATTCGTTGGTCGGCGCGCCGCCCATCTGGTAGTGGGCCGTCGGGGTGACAGGACATAGCTCAAATTGGGGCTGAACTCCCACAAACTTGCAGAAAAACCCACAAACTTCCTGGATCCTGGTTTTATGAACATGTTCAGGGATATGCCTTAGGTCCAGCCAGACATGGGGTAGCTTGTGATCGGGGTGAATGCACCCCCTCCCTTCACGGATTTCGATCGTGATACACCGGGAGACAAGGTCCCGGGGAGCAAGGTCTTTAGCCGTTGGAGCGTATCTTTCCATAAAGGGTTCGCCATCCTTGTTCCGAAGGATCGCGCCTTCACCACGCAGCGCCTCGCTGGCAAGGATTCCCGGGCCTACAATGCCGGTCGGATGAAACTGAACGGCTTCTACATCCATTACCGGGAGACCGGCCTGTAGTATGAGGGCCAGGCCGTCCCCAGTGTTCTGGCGGCAGTTGCTGCTCACTTGATACATACGGGTCTTTCCACCCGTAGCCATGACTGTGGCCTTGGCCAGGACAGCCACGAACTTTCCGTTCTGTTCCATAAATACAATCGTCCCTATGCAGCGACCATTCCTGAAGAGTAGCTCCGTAGCCACACTTTGATTCAGGAACGAGACCCCGTGCTTCAAGGATTCGGCCCACACAGTATCCATGATCCCTTTGCCGGTACGGTCTGCCTCATAGCAGGAACGAAATGCCTTGACCTCGCCAAAATTTAGCATATGGCCGCCAAAAGGTCTCTTGGCAATGCGGCCTTCTTCGGTACGGCTAAAATGCATGCCGTGTCTTTCCAGCCAAAGGATCTGCTCCCAGGCCGACTCACAAACCTTCTTGATGATATTCTGATCCGAGCTGCAATCCGAGCCCTTCCAGGTGTCGAACATATGATATATGATCTTGTCTACAGGATCGTTCGGGTCGACTGCAGCCATGCCACCCTGGGCTGTAGAGGTATGGGACTTTTGAGGGCTAAACACTTTGGTCACAGCGACAATGCTTGTGCCTGGACGGCGCTCGCATATTTCTGCGGCGCATCTGAGTCCTGCTCCACCTGCGCCGATTACCAACACATCCGACCTCAATACGGAATCGATTTGGAGTTTTTTTGCCATCCTTGTATCCTCTAACTTGGACAAACCGGAACCAAAAAGAAGTGCCTAAAGTGCCTAAAGTGAACTAAAGTGCCTAAAGTTAAGGAATGCGCTTTCAGCGCAACCTGTTTTTAAGATTGACCACGCCGGCCGACTTTGCCTTAGTAGCCTTGGCTACGAGCCGACTTCGCGCTCCGTTGCCATAGCGGCTTTGGCGCGTCGGAGACCAAAGCACTGGCTGCGACGGCTGAACGGCTGAAAAGGCGTGCACATTAACCCTGGCCCAGACCGGGTTTTTCTCCACTGGGCATGGTCCAACTTCTGTCGCACCAGGGCGGGCTTTAGCTCACTTTAGGCACTTTAGCTCACTTCGGATTGAATACGACAAAAAATCTTCTGCCATAAAAAACACGAATTTCATAACCGAGGGACTATATCGTCAGAACAATCTTAACCCCTGCATAAGCAAAGACACACAAGATAAAACTGATCAAGACTGCAAGCCATGACCTTATGCGTTTGTCTTCCACATAATCGCCGACAATGGTGTAAAGTCCGAATCCGGCGTGGAAAAAGACTAAGATGACAAAGGCAACGTCCAATGCCTTTATTCCGGGAGAAGAGATCCTGGCCAGTATGGTATCCACATCATGGCCGGCCTTATAATTTAAGTGCATAAAAAACATGTGGCCTGAAACCAAAGGAAGAAGGAAGGCCCCTGACAACCTTTGAAGTTTCCATAACATGCCGTTTTGTGTGTGCCAGAGCCTTTTATACACAATGGTGCTTGAAATGGCGCTTGTTATGGCCACAATGAGCCAGAAGAAGCCGGCAGATACCTCTTGATTACCCATTACCATGAGCAAGGCTAATGTCAGGGTATAAATACCGCTTAGCATAAACACCCAGCGAATTATGATCGCATCCTTCCTTGTTCCAAAGGCTTCGTAAAGGATCAACCTGGCCCCGTTCAAAGCATGGAATATAACCGGGACAGACAATGCCCATTCAAGAAAACTGAAGACAAAATGGTTTACAAATTTCATCTTTGAGGCAAACGCAGCAGGATCGTAAAGGGCGGAAAGGGTGAAAATGTGAAAAAGCATGTAGAGGACCAGTATGAGCCCGGCAATTCTGTGTGCCCAGGTCATGATAAAGGCCCATCCTCTTGACCGGGCATAATACGACAACCTTCCAGAGCGTTCGAGGATGCCTATAAGATACTCCTCAATGCCTGTTTTTTGTGCTGATGTATCCATTTGAACTCCGTAGTATTTTTATCGTAAACTGGCTGAAACGAAGATCAATTTCATTTCTTATCATGAACCTCAACTTTGTCAACACAAGAGTCCTAAACACGAGGAGCGCGTCCTGCTGGCAACCGGTTGCTATATCGGCGAAGGATTCGACGATGTTTGTCTTGACACGCTGTTTCTGACCATGCCGGTTTCATGGAAAGGGACTCTGGTCCAGTAGGCAGGGCGCTTGCACACTTACGAGGGGCTGGATCGGTGCACGGCTGGTAAGGAGCCTAATCGGGAAATGGGCATTTTTTCACTCCTGACGACGGCAAGTCCAGCATTGGGTTCACAGAAAAACTTTATAGTCGGTACGTAAAGCCTTGGCTAAACGCTTTGCCATGACCTTGCCAATGGGTCGCTTGCCATGCTCCATTTCAGAAATATGGCTTGGCTTGATTCCTACCATTTCCGCAAGTCGCTTCTGCGTCAATTCTTCACGGGAACGAAGCCCACGCAAGGCATGACCTATATGGAAATCCGGGAAAACTTCTTCAATAGAAGATAACTTGCCATCGTCTTCTTCCGAATCTTGGAGAGGCATTCCGGCCAGGTTAAGGATCTTTTCAATGGCTTCCTTTACCAACCCCGCCTTGTTGGAAGGTACTCCGCGTAAACAGATTTCAACAAATTTGTCCGTAGTCTGTCTTTTCGTGAGTTCCAACATATCGCACCTCCACAAGTCTACTCTCTTTGCTTGTTACCTTCCAAATGGCAACGTAGGTTGGCTTGCCCTTTTTCAGGTGGCAATGATGGCAATTTTTTTTGCCTTTTTTTTTGCCATAGTTGAGCCAAGCAGTTCTCACAGGACCAAGTTCTCTCATTTCCAAAACCAGGGCAAAAAGGGTTTCTCGAACCTTGGGCGGAAGATTCTCGGCTTGTTTCTTAGCCTTATTCGTAAATCTTACGCCCCATAACATAGATATTTATTACCATATATTGGTATTTTGTCAAGCAAAAGTTACCAAAAGGGAGAAACAAATGGCATGTTGAACTGGCTGCAGCAACAACGCAAAAAGCCACCCCCTTATTGACGCAGACCTGTTTACCCAAGGTTCAACTCTTGTTGTTGAAGTACACTCCGGGGAAGATAGGGGACGCACTTTACATTTAAACTTCATTCCTTCTCTTTGCTGATTGAGCATCCTTAACTTTAAAACTGATGTCCCCTAGCACTCTCCAACAGCTAAAAAACCGACCTGACAGACCTAACGAGGGCGTTTCGGCGCATACAGACACTTACGAGGGACGGGGGCGGTGCACGGCTGGTAGGGAGCCTAATCGGAAAATGGACATTTTTTCACTCCTGACGACCGCAAGCCTTCCCAGCTATGACGCAATCGGATTGAAGCTATCGTAATGAAATCACAAGATTTTTTGTGGAAAGTTGCAGTACAAATGTATAGCAGAGACCTGTGTTTTTTGTCCCCAGGGGACCTACACTATATGTGGGAATGTGGCTTTTCGGAGGGCTTTCTCAAGATTCGAGGCACAGGGTGAAGATTCATGAAGCTCCTTTGCTAAAAACCCACTTCTCAAGCATCTCAAATACAAGCTCCCTTTTGACCGGCTTTGGAACACAATCATCCATGCCTGCTTCAAGACACTTTTCCCGGTCACCCCTCATGGCATGGGCAGTCATGGCAACAATTGGGATCTTGTCAAATCCGTTGTCCCTGATCAGACCCTATCCCGAAAACAGTGACTTTAACCTCAATAACAGGTTGAGATCGCCTTCCACCTTATATTGACCGTTCATAAAAGCTTGCTGGCCATCTAACTCACCTTTTGCCATCGCTAGCCAAACATTGGCCGGAGTCTTAATGGTTACAGAGGGACTCTTTGCTGGTCCATCATGATAGGTGCAGGCGCCCTCGCTGATTTTAAGATGGGCTGTGAAGCTCTCTTCACCGCTGACCTCAAACTGATAGATAGCCTCCAGATCATTGGATTCTGCCGCATTGAATCCTAGCGGCATCATTTGCAACAGCTCTGCACAGTTTTTGGCTGTCTGTGGACCCTGGTCGGCTGGTTGTGCAGGGGTAGCCATGGGTTTGGTCTTCTTTTTCTTCTTATGAGATGCAATTAATTCCTTGATCCAGGCATCCCTTGCCTTGGGATTATACTGCGGTCTTGTTGTGGTCTGTTGAATGTAACTTTCGAAACCATCATAAAGTCCTTGCTCCAGCCAGTGTTTGTAATCATGTTTCATGACGCCGTCCTTATAATTTTTTACGAGGTCACCCATGAACTGGTAGAAACGCACATCCATATCTGTTGCCGGATAGCGGCGCTTTTCTTTTATGGCCCGGGCTAAATCACGCGCCAGATCATTTGCCTGGGCTTTTACCGCTTCAAGCCCTACGAAGTTGCCAGGACCGGCAGCCAGAGCCGTTAATCTTCCAACAGCAAAAGCGCCATACACTCGAAGAACTCCGGCCAAATATTCAGCCGTTTGGGTTTCACCAAAACCGGCTGATACGCACACTGCCAGCCCGGGCTTCCAGGTGGGCCTGGGTTTATGTCCATATGCCAGGCTGCGGTCAAGAAATGTTTTCATTTGGCCGGTCACATGTAAGAAATATACCGGTGATCCCAAAATAATACCATCAGCGGAAAGCAGTTTATTTACGATGCCCCGGTGATCATCTTCGATCCAACATTTGCCTTTTTCCATGCAAAAGCCGCAGCCATAACAGTAATTGATTTCCTTTTCGGAAAGATAGATCATTTCAAGATTAAATCCCTCTTCTGACAAAGGCCCGCGCAGCATTTCGATCATCATGGTTGTATTGCCTACTCCGGCGTGGGGTGAGCCGTTAACAGCTACAATGGTTGGATTTTCTGACATCTTGGGTTCCTCCATTTTTGAATGGGTTATTTGATTATTTTTCACAAACGCCTGATTATTTGCATGGTAGTGAGCTTCGTTAACTGTTTTCGGAGACGCTGTTTCCTCGCTAACCGGTGTTAAGCCGAGTCTACGCTGATAGTAATCCGGATAATATTTTGTTACCGGAACACCCAATCCCACCATCAAAGCAGTGGGTATCAAAATGTCAAAGGTGAGTCCGTAGGCAGGATCGTTTAAAGGCAGAATACCCCGTATGAGTCCCGATACAAGGCTGCACAGAAACAGAGCCGCCCATGGATAAGAACTTGCTTTTTTGAAGACAAGATACAGCAAAAAAGGGGTTGTGTGTCAAGCCTTGTTTCTTGAAAGGGTGAGAAGAGACTGGCAAGTGCGGAAGGTTGTTAAGCAGGATTCAAAACGGCACCAATATGAGCATCGAAGACATGGGTTCCTGGGCACTCTTCAGGATGCTTGAAACACAAGATACTGGGGGTGGCTTGATCGCCGAAAAAGTATAACTCGCTTGCCAAAAGCTATTCTTGCCAACCATACGATTTTGTTATAGATCTGTAACAGAGATTCCAGCTTATGTCAAGTTCTTGACTGAAATATTGCCTTAACAATTGCCGCTTTTATTTCAGGGCTCGCCGTCCACCTGTATTTGTCGTCATAACGCTTTTTGGCAAAGCGGTGCTGAGCATCGATTACCTGCACAGGACGTCGTTCTGTAGGCAGGGGCGGCAGCACTTCAAAAGCCAACTTTGCCTCCTTTTCTCGGTCAGCAGGATCGATCCGGCCCTCCGAATCAAAGGATAGCAAGGAGTACTGGATCCGTAAGATTTCTACCGGCCTTCGGTTAACCAAATCTACCACGACCAAAGCATATCGCACTTGTTTAGCAGCGTACTGTGGAAGACATTCATTAGGATCGCGCTGGAGCAACCGGTCATACTGCGCCAAGGGGAGACGCTTCACGGAGTCATCATCGTTCACAAGAAAGATTCGTAAGCTTATGCCCATAAAACCCCGACTTAGCCCTGACAATAAAATTGCACCCGGGGTCAGCCTGACTGACAAATTCAGGGTGGAGACGGATCGTGTCACCCGAAAGATTCGAAGCTTTCCCGGGACGAGGGTGAAGATTTGATCAGAAAACCTAAAAAAGTGAACTATTTCACTATGTTAACGTTATAGCAGTCATCGCTATTGGAACTCTAGGTGTGTGTACAATAATACATTTTGAGCGCGTCCTTTCAAATGTCCACTTATGAATTCCGGTCAACAAGCAACGGTTGCGCAGTAAGGACAATGCTTGATTGCGACAGAGTCAAATATCGATAGGTGCGAAACGTGAGAAGAAAGCTGGCGCACGGCCCAAGGAAAGCCCCAAACAGCGTGACATACCAATACCGACCTTCAACGGCGAATTCGGTGGAAAGCATGTCGGCAGTGAGGTGGGCCTATGAATCGAGTCGTGGGATGGGCAGTTTGAAGAACTTAATTCCTTCGTTTTTAAGCGTCTCCTCTTCGGCCTCGGTACTGGTTCCCCTGATATTGCGTTTCTCAGTGACATCATAGTGCATCTTTAAGGCCTCCGGGGCGAAATTTGCTCCCACATCTTCAAAATTATTTTCCAAGAACTCTAGGGTCTTTTCGACCGACGCCCGGTCTGCAGCCCTGTCGCTCTCCTTCTCTGAGGATGTTGTACCTGCCTTGATGGAAAATGTTGAAGGAACCGCTACAACCGAGGTGTCACTGCATATGGGGCAGGCTATCAGTTTTTTTTTGCCCTGGTGCTCGTAGGCATTTCGGTCTTCAAACCATCCTTCGAATGTGTGGCCATTGGCACATTGTAAGTCGTAGACAATCATAACATTCAATCACGAAATATCTCAATATATCATGCTATTCGATTGATTTCTAAGAAATTATTGACAAGAGCACAATAATTTAATAAATGGCATTATACGGATCTTGACCAAATTTTGCAACACTAAATTCTGGTAGTGTCCGTTGATTGTTGTTAGTTGTCCGTTGCCAAAGCTGCAAAATACAGTTATTTCGGATAGATAGCAAAAATGGGTGCGGGTAATCTGATATGCCACCTAACCCTATGAAAATATTTATACAACTGACTACTAACAACGGACCACTGACATTACGTAAATTCTATAGAGGGGAATTATTGAAACTATGAAACGTGGTGTTTTTCTCTTTCTCAGTTTTTTTTTAATGGTGATACCAGCACATTCAGAAGCCGTGTATATCACGGATGACATGCGAGTGATGCTTCGAAGCGATGCGGGGACGGACCGCAGAATTATTGCTATGCCCAGGTCCGGCACTAGGGTTGAGGTGCTGGAAGAATCAGAGGATGGTTGGTCCAAGGTACGGCTTCCTAATGAGAAAGAGGGCTGGCTGTTGACCCGCTATTTGAGCCCGGGGCCGCCCGCCAAGGAGGTTAACGCCAGACTTAAAAGTGAAAACGAAGCCCTAAAACAGCGGGCGAATACACTGTCCGAGGAAAATGTTCGTCTCAAGAGAGAACGCAACGACTTGCAGAAAGCCCTGTCCAATCAGACACAGAATGCGAAGGCTGCGAAAGTGTCTTATGAAACCCTTAAAAAGGGATCTTCAGAATACCTGTCTTTAAAGGCCTCCCATGATAAGGCCTCCAAGGATCTGGTTACAAAAACCAAGCGGCAGGCAGAACTTGAAGAGAAACTGAAAGCACTTCAAGATAGTCAAACTCTTCAATGGTTTCTGGGCGGAGCTGCTGTCCTTTTTGTAGGGCTTATTGTTGGATTTATGTCTCGACGTCCCAGGCGGCGGCCATCGCTGCTGTAAAGGTTTCGAGCTATAAGATCGCTGCGCGATTTTGTATAAGGCGCATAGGCCGCTCAAAAAAATTGATATACTATACTGTCGAGTTACGATTTCTTTCAACTTTCAAGGCGCAAGACGCAACCTACATTAGACCCATCACTCAGACACCTCATTACTCCCATAAGCGCTAAGTTATTTTTGTACCGGATGGACTGTGGAAGGTTTACTGAAAAAAATGAACATCGAACATCGAACGTCCAACATCGAACGTTGAATGGGAAAAGCTGAAGAAACAGAGTTTAAAAAACCTGAATTACTAAATGATATTATAGAGGAAACAGAAATAGCCGTTGAATGTTCGGTATTGGATATTCGTTTTTCATTCGACGTTGGATGTTCGATGTTCGACGTTCATCTTTCAAAACAATTCCGAACGGCATAAATGTTACCTGTGAACGTTTACAAAACAACTTAGCGCTTATGCCCATTACTCCCGGGGAGTACATGCCCTTATGGGCAGGATTCCAATTGGGGAGAAACCTCTAAGTTTTGGTAGCGAACCATGGAATATAAGATTGATTTTCTGGTCATTGGAACCGGGATTGCCGGTCTGAGCTTTGCCTTAAAGGTGGCCGAATACGGGCGGGTGGCTATCGTAACCAAGAAAGAGGCCATGGAGACAAGTACGAATTATGCCCAAGGGGGTATCGCCTCGGTCTTTGGCGAGTATGATTCCTTTGATTTTCATATTCGAGACACCCTGGAGGCTGTCTCTTATACACATCTCCGAGCCC
>JADFWI010000337.1 GCA_015222985.1 Pseudomonadota bacterium
CCTTTAGGTCATCGGGATGGAAATTGCCCGGGAGGGAAGAAGTATTGGCCTTATCGGGGACTCTTCTTTGCCCCAAGGCCTCTTTGCCGTTGCGAATGAATAGGATCGGGAGGGCCTTTTTCTCACGTTCAAGGACTTCCTCGAAAGCGCTTATCTGCTCCATACGGATGCTCGGTCCGAAAAGCAGCAAGTCCCGATTTTCACGATTTAGATGTGTTAAAAGCTCATCTTGTCGGTTCACGGCATAAGCGTGGAAACCATGCGTTCTGACCAACCCGCTCAAATACTCACGGGTGGCCCTTGATCTCTCAACGATGAGCACCTTTTTTGGTTCCATGGCTGTCTACACCTTCTTTGAAGAAGAACTATAAGGCACCGGGGCGGCCTTTATGCCAAGACAAGGGCAATAACACAAAGGTCAAGAGGCGCGCGCACAGGCTGAAAAAAGAAAGCTGCTGCGAACAGTAGGTAGCGTTGACGCTCCAGGCTCACGGGCTAACTAGCAATACAGACAGTCTTTGGCTTCTTCAGTCCAAGGGAAGTGTTGAACATTGTCTTGATTCGTTTGGTGTTTGATCCCACATGATCAAGGAATCATCCTCTCGTCATGCCCCCCAACAATCTCTGATCTGATACTTAACGCAAAGACAATGCCAAACATGGGCTCTAAGCCTAACATGTTGATATTCTGTTGTTGCTCTTTTTGCTTTTGATGGTCATTGAATCGGACAGACACATAATGAGACAAAAATTGTCTCATTATGTGTCTCAACACTGTCTCGTGCGAGACACTTTTGAATGATGGCAGGGCTATTTGACGAACTTGATGTCAAGGCGTGCTAGACGACGGTATAGTGTGGCCCGGCTTATGCCAAGCTGGCTAGCCGCAGCCGTACGATTTCCTCTTGCAGCCTCCAGTGCGGCCAGCACGCGTTGTCTCTCGTCCTGGTTCGGGTCGCTGGCAGGTGGTCGAGGATACCTTGCGTAGACGATTTCAGGTGGTAGGTTTTCGGGCTTAATGACCGATCCTTTGCAGTGGAGGGTGGCAAAATCGATGGCGCTTTTCAGTTCACGCACATTTCCGGGCCAATCGTATTGCAGGAGTATCCTCATGACCGCACTGCTCACGTCCTTGACAGGCTTTCCAGTAGCCGCACGGCTTTGGCCCAGGAAGGATGCAACAAGCAGGGGGATGTCCTCACGGCGCTCGCGCAGCAGGGGAAGTTTGATCCTGGCAATTCGGATCCGATAAAGCAGGTCAGGGCGAAAATTGCCCTTTGCAGCTTCTTGACTTAGATCCCGATGGGTTGAGGCCAAGACCCGAACATCTATCTTTCGAGGCTTGGATTCACCTAGTCGTGTGATCTCCTTTTCTTCAAGGACCCGAAGTAGACTGGTCTGCATATTCTTAGAAATATCGCCAATCTCGTCCAGAAGGAGTGTCCCTCTGTTGGCAATCTCAAAAAAACCTTTGTGATCCTCAACTGCTCCGGTAAAAGCACCTCGTTTATGACCGAACAACTGGCTGGTCAGTAATGAATCGGCCAGCCCGGCGCAGTTCACTGCGATGAAGGGCTTATTCTTTCGATGGCTTGAAAAATGTATGGCTCGTGCCACCAGTTCCTTGCCAGTTCCTGTCTCGCCCTCGATCAGGGCAGTCCAATCCACCTTGGAAGCCTCTTGGATGCGCTGGTATATAGCCTGCATAGGCTTGCTTTTTCCTACAAGATCATGAAATTGCGCCTTATCTTCAAGCATGCGCCGCAAATCGTAGACTTCAGACATATCGTAGAAAAAGAAAATTCTTCTGGCTGGCGTGCGGGGGTCGTCTTGCACTTCGATGTCCATCCAATAACGCCGCCCTTCCTGAAATTCGACTTGAGTTTGCAACCTCCTTCTTGCTTTACGGGGATGCCTCAACATATCCTTTAGCCGGGCTTTGTCATGGGCATTGAAATGGAACAACGCTTCCCAATGACTTCCCAAGGCCGCCGTTAGCCTCTTTCCAATAAGGTGCTGGGCGGTCTGGTTGAGAAATGTGACACGGCCGTCCTGGTCTAATGTTGCAATCCCCAGACGCAGCATATTGAGAACCGACAAATGATCATCATGGCCTTGCTTGATCTCCCTGAACATTTCGGCTAGCATTGCCTCCGTCCGCTTAAGCTCGGTAATGTCCCGCCATATGCTCTGAACGTAGTCCTTCCTATCTATGGTAATTGTCCTGCTACTCACGTAGACATCTCGTATCTCTCCACTCTTTGTCCTATGTCTAGTTTCAAATCTATCGGCCCCCTCCTTGGTGATTTTTTTGAGGTGGCTCAGGACTTTCTCAGGACTTTCTATGACTTCAAAGTCGGATATCTTGAGCTGTTCGAATTCCTCGTGAGTAAACCCGAGGTTTTCATGCGCCCTTTTGTTGAATTCCACCAACGCACCTGTCTCTTTATCAACGACCACAATTGAACTTGCCGCTAGTTCGAAGATCGTTCGGTATTTCTGTTCCGAGTCCCGCAACGCCTCCTCCACCCGCTTGCGCTCGGTGATATCTGTACCTTGGGCAATAGTGGCTAAGAGGGTCTTGCCATCCTTCGCATAGATGTTCGCTGAGTTCCAAAGCGCTATCCGGATACTCCC
>JADFWI010000338.1 GCA_015222985.1 Pseudomonadota bacterium
GCTCTCCAGTTGCCTTCGCGCTCGTTCACTGGCTCTGGCTTTCTCGCGACGGATGGCGCCAAGAGCCAGGCTTGCCCGGTCCCGAATCTCTAAAGAACCCAGATCTATTGCCCTGTCTATTTCTTTCATCAGGCCGGGATTGGGGCTAAGTCCTTCGGCGACCTCACAAAGGAGGGGGAAATCCTGCCGGTTTTCTCTGAAAAAACTATGAAGTCTTCTCCCTAACTCCAGGATTCTATGGATCTCGCGAAAAGCCTTTGCATCCAGATAGCTTCCCTCAACGGCTGCCGATTGCAGATAGCTACTGATGTCGTTGAAAGTATCCATTGGAAAGGAACCACCTGAGTCCATAACGGTGCGGATCTCGGAGATTCTTCCCAGGCTCTTTCTGACCAGTTCGAGGCTTGAAAGGGCTTTTAGTTGCCGAAGACGCTCGGCAGAAAGGGGGCAATGGCTCCGGCGGGCCAGGTCGTCAAGGACCTTGCCGAATTCTAAGGTTTGATAAAGATGGTTGCTCAAAACTTGGACCAAAATTACAGTTGACCACCCATAACGTCTCAGGTATTGGTTGTCAACGGCAAAACAGTTGGCCAGGAGAAGACAAGCATGAAAGACGAGATCCAAAAGAGGATATTGCAGGCCATCAGAGCGATTCCCAAGGGACACATTAGGGATGCTGTCGTTAAAGAGACCATTCGATGTGTCCTTTACGGTTTTTTAAAGGAGCAAGGGCTGCGCCCCGTTCCTGCCTTTCGTAATCCACGCTATCCGGAGGGTCCGGTGGATATGGTGGGCATGAATGATGATCACGCTGTTGAAGTGGCTTTCTGCAGCAACCCCACGATTGAACTGAAAGACATCAAGAGCCTGGAGCGCGTGGTCTGTGAAAAGAAAATCGTCATCAGTTTTTCGCCAAATGAAAAGAAGGTCAAAATGAGCACCTTTTTCCTTAAACCCGGGATTGAGCATATTTATGTCTACGAGAAGTAGACACAACCCAGAAAGCACGAAAGGCAGGAAATGTGAAAAAAATACCGTCTGTCATAGACACCCATGCCCATTTGGATGAATTTCCTGATCCTCGGGAGGTCATAAGGGAGGCCAAGGAAGGTGGCGTCCTGGCCATTGTGGCCGTAGGACAAGACATTTCGTCCAACCAGAAAACCTTGGAGATAGCAGAGCAGAATCCGGGATTCGTCTTTCCGGCCGTGGGATATCATCCGTGGCGTCTAAATCCGGAAAACGACGACGAGACACTTGCCCATATTGACAATAACTTGTCTCATTGTATTGCCCTTGGCGAGGTGGGACTTGACTATAAGGCAAAGACAAAGAAAAAGGTGCAAAAGGCCATCTTTCTAAAGCTCCTAGCCATAGCAAAGAAACATGACAAGCCGATGATACTGCATTGCCGGTATTCACATGAGACGGTTTTTCGCATGGTCAAAGAGGCGGCTTTAAGAAAAGCGGTCTTTCACTGGTACAGCGGTCCTCTTGAGTTGATTCCTCTTATCGCCGCTGCCGGCTACTATATGTCTGCCACCCCGGCGCTCCTGTACAATCCGTACCACGAAAAGGCCATCAATGCAGTGCCCCTTTCCAACCTGCTACTCGAGACCGATACCCCGGTTCAATATCGGGAGTTGGCCACAAGGCCTGTCCATGTACAGGTCACCTTGGCGGAGGTGGCCAGAGTCAGGGGGATCACCCAAGAAGAAATAGCTGAGCAAACTACCCGAAACGCAAGAGCTTGTTTCGACTTAGAGGGTTTTTCCTGAAGCCACATAGCACTCAAACACGCCAACACAACGCCGCACAAACGATCCCGCAGATTGATCCGCCGGAGGCGGAGAAAAGGGCCATTTATGGATGGAAACTAGCTAGTGTCCATCCACGAATCGTTTTCAAATAAAAGGGCACTGGCGTATGTTTCCAATTCAGAAATAAGCAATTTTTTCTCTGAGCAAGGCCGCACAAGGGTTTACGCCGAGACGTACTTTTCGTACGTCGCAGGCGAAAACCCGCGGA
>JADFWI010000339.1 GCA_015222985.1 Pseudomonadota bacterium
CATTCAGGACTTTTTGAGCCATCTTGACAAACGCTTGGGGATTCCGATCACAACTCTCATCAATGAGGATTGGGAAAAGGAAAATGGTTTTTCGGTTCTCAGAGCGCGGGAATACCTGCATGAGCCCTTCCTTTTGCTGATGGCAGACCATCTCTTTGATCCGTCCATTGCCCGTGAGATGATGGCGCATCCTCCTGATGAGGGGGAGATCATCCTTGCCGTGGATGGGGATATCCGGAATCCCCTCGTCGACATGGAAGATGTCACCCGGGTAAAGACGGAAGACGGGAAGATACGAAACATCGGCAAGGGCCTGACAGACTTTAACGGCTTTGACACCGGCATTTTCTTTTGTACCCCCGCCATATTCGAGGCGCTGGAGCACAACACCGAGAAATATGATGAAACCACCCTGTCCGGAACGGTTCGTATCCTGGCTACCGTGGGTCGGGCCAGAGCGTTCCATACCGGCGGCCGTTTCTGGATCGATGTGGACGATCCCGCAGCCTTAAGGCGGGCTGAGAAGGCGCTCCTTAACCGTTTGAGAGGCAAGTCTAATGATGGCCCCGTGTCGCGCTACCTCAACCGGCCCTTGTCGATAAGAATTTCCCGCCGCCTGGTGAAGTACCCGATCACCCCCAACCAGATATCCCTGTTTTCGATCCTGTGCTCCATACTGGGCGCAGGCCTGTTCGCTTTTGGCGGTTATCCCAGTCTATTGCTGGGCGGTCTGCTGGCACAGTTTGCCTCGGTCATTGACGGCTGCGATGGTGAAGTGGCACGGCTCAAGTTCCAGGGGAGCGACTACGGTGGCTGGTTCGATGCAGTGTTGGACCGTTACGCAGACGCCTTTCTGTTATTCGGCCTCACATGGCATGCATATTCAGCAAACCCAGGGCCTTTAATTCTATTCATTGGATTTCTGGCAATCATCGGTTCCTTCATGTTGAGTTATACTGCGGACAAATACGACCGTCTCATGCGCGACCGGATCATTCATAGCAAGGTATTCCGTCTGGGCCGCGATGTCCGTGTATTTCTGATATTCCTCGGCGCTATATTCAATCAGGTTTATTTGACGCTGGCTGTGATTGCAGTCGTAATGAACATTGAAACCATGCGCCGCCTCATCATCTGCCGTGATCATGGATAGCGTAGAGTGCACCAAACAAAAGATAAGGGCCGTCATTGCTGGCTCCACAGTACCGGAAGACCCTCTCCATGCTGAAAACACTCTCGACTGGTTGCTGAGGCTCGAACCGGACGCCGATCAGGCATTGCAAATTGCCGCGCTCGGACATGACATCGAGCGGGCTCTCAAGGCACGCAAGGTAAAGCGTCCCGATTTCCCTGATTACGATAGCTTCAAGGCTGCCCACGCGCGAGTCAGTGCGGAAATTCTCAGGGGGATTATGGAAGACTGTGGAGTGCAGCAAGAGATGGCCAGCGAGGTGTACTTGCTGGTCTGTCGGCACGAGACCGGGGGTGACCCCCGCTCGGACCTCATTAAGAATGCCGATAGTATCTCTTATTTCCATGTCAACATGCCCTTATACTATCAACGGGAAGGCTGGGAGGAGACCAAACGCCGTTGTATCTGGGGTTATGATAGGCTTTCAGCATGTGCGAAAAAGATTGTTGAAAATATTGCATACGCAGACGAGAAGCTAACGAAGCTTTTACAGGAGGCAATGCGGGAGGCCCATTCGAAAGATTAGGCCGGCCTAATAACTATATAATCGCCAGAATATTTTAGCCGAGTGAGGAACTCTCAATCAAGATGGTTATGATTAGCCAATTCTGTGAGGTTTGCAAAGAAGAGCTTGATATGAAAGTTCTGGGGAAAGAAACC
>JADFWI010000340.1 GCA_015222985.1 Pseudomonadota bacterium
GTTATCTTTACCAGCTATGCCTTCTTGGGTCCATATATGCCTGACATCATGGCATTCAAGGGGGTTTCACTCAGCAAGTACCTGAGCAACATCTCGCTTTCAACGGAAGGGATCTATGGTATCCCTCTTGGGGTTTCCTCTTCAATTGTGTACCTGTTTGTCCTCTTAGGCGCCCTATTGGACAAGGCGGGCGCAGGAAGATTCTTCACAAATCTTGCTCTCTCCTTTCTTGGTCGATACAAGGGAGGGCCTGCAAAGGCTGCCGTGGTTGCGAGCGGCGCTACCGGGCTTGTTTCCGGCTCCAGCATTGCCAATATCGTCACAACCGGACCTTTCACAATACCATTGATGAAACAAGTCGGTTACCCGGCAAAAAAGGCTGCGGCAATTGAAGTTGCCTCAAGCACAGACGGTCAGCTCATGCCCCCTATCATGGGCGCCGCGGCATTTATTATAGCTGAATATGTAAACGTGCCCTACATCGATGTGGTAAAAGCAGCAGCCATACCGGCTTTTGTTTCATATTTCGGGCTCTTTTGTATAACCCACCTTGAAGCGTCAAAGCTGGGCATCAAGGGACTTCCCCGAGAGGATGTTCCCAGCTTCTTTGGAACGCTCAAGAACGGAATACACTACTTGTTCCCGTTGGGGGTGTTGCTGTACGAGCTGATATATCTCAGGCATTCTCCGGAGTTGGCCGCTTTCAGGGCGATAATGCTTTTGTTATTGGTCATTTTCTACCAGGAAATAAGAAAAGCCATTCTGGACAAGAAAGGATTCGGATTTGCGATAGCAAGCGGAGGGCGAATCATCATAACCGGTCTGATCCAGGGGTCGAAGAACATGATGTCTGTGGCCCTTGCATGTGCGTCTGCAGGAATAATCGTGGGTGTTGTCAATATGGGGATTGGCGGGATGATATCAAGTGTTGTGGAATATCTTGCCCATGGAAACATTTTTCTCTTGCTTCTTATAACAGGCATGGCAAGCCTCTTGATTGGTATGGGGCTCCCCACAACGGCCACGTACATCGTCATGGCATCATTAACGGCTCCAATCATCGTTGAAGTAGGAGGACTTTATGACTATATCATTCCCATAATGGCTGCTCACCTTTTTTGCTTTTATTTTGGCATACTGGCCGATGATACGCCACCCGTTGGTCTTGCGGCTTATGCGGCATCTGCCATAGCGGAGTCTGAGCCAATTCCCACCGGCATACAGGGCTTTCTGTATGACATAAGGACTTCTGTTATCGCTTTCATGTTTGTATTCAATCCGGATTTGATTTTGCACAACATTAACAGCTGGCCTCATGCTCTCCTGATATTCGGGATGGCCCTGGTTGGGATGTCTTCTTTTGAGTGTTTCGCACAAGGGTGGTGTTTTACCCGCAACAAGTGGTACGATATTCCTTTTTTTCTGACAGCAGCCTTTATCCTCTTTCACCCGGGGGCAATCGCTTTTTTCCTAAATGTTGATCTTACCATGAAGTATTATTTGTTTCCGCTGGGTCTTTTTGCCTACGGCCTGGTGATATTCCTTCAAAAAATGAGGATTAGGGCTGCGTCAATGGCATAAGGGCTCGTTCAAGAACAACTTCACTTTTTGATGTGCCGAGTCCATGCAGATGTCACATCAAATACGAATCCGTTACTGAAAATACGGATCTTGCTTTGGGAGATCCGAAAGAGTTATTGCGCGTCCTCCCTTTTGCCTCCTAATGGCCTTTCGGGCGGGTTCACGGTAACGTTAAAGTCGGTGCCAAATTGCTAATATTGGACGGTTCTGGGAGTGTCAAAATCCGAAATCCGAATATCGAAACTCGAAACAATATCTAAATTCGAATATCAAATGACAAAAACATTCCAGGAGCTTATGCGGTATCTGTAGGGCTTCACCATGTTTTGAATTTTGTGTTTTGGTCATTCGTA
>JADFWI010000341.1 GCA_015222985.1 Pseudomonadota bacterium
AAGATTGCACAGATTTACACGAGATTTCTGTGTTAATCTCGTGTAATCTCGTGGTTTTTCCACCTCATCTAAACACATACGAGTTCGCTACCGAGCAGCAACAGCCCAAACGTCCGGATCGCATCGCCAAACGCTCCGCCACACCAAATTCAAATCCCGCCGCATGTTTGGGTGGCTGCACATCGATGCCGCTTGCTTCCATCGACAGTCTCGTCCGGTCCGGATGCCTGACTGAACGCTCAAGGTTAACGACCGGATCCCCACTTGCAGGATAATATCCGAAAGACACCTTAGTAGATCGTTTTTAAAATTTTCAGTGGGTGTCTACTTTTTGTAAGCGAGTAATACAAAATCGGATAAGATAATTTACCGAAAGATTCAAAAAGAACTCTATTTCTGATAGCTCGTTTCATTTTTGGTGCAATATTTGCTTTTATAAGTTCTTCATAAGATTCATTGTTAATTATGCTTCTTGCAGCTAAATATGAAGTTTGGATTGCATATCTCATTCCAAAACCCCAAAAATAATCCTGAAAACCACCAGCTTCGCCAATCAGTAATGCACCATTCTCACCACGAAGATTCTTCTTAATCTCAAAATTCCCATACCCCCCAAACTTTTTCCCATTCAACAATTCTTTTTTATCGATATAATCTGAAAACTGATCGATAGTATTTTCCAGGAATTTATTAGAATTTTTGGAATTTTTAGAGCCGAAAACAGTTGCAATTGTACCTTGTCCTTTTCTTATCAAGAGATATGAATAGAATCCCTCTGCAATTTCTTTTCCGATAGCTAGATGGTAGCTATCAACGCTTTTTGTCGAAAATATTATGCCTCTTGCCAAAATATCTCTTTTTTTCGGCCCTGTTGCATCGATATGAATATTATCATCCATTCTGCTGTTAAAATGTACCTTTGCCCCAAGATTAGTTGCTTGTTTTAGCAAATCGGTATCGAGAGATCTTTTTTCTTTACCGCGACGCACAAGATAAGCACTATTTTCCATATCCAATAGCTTCTTCTTTTTGCCTAAATGAAAATAAAGCGAATTTATAGGCTCATATTCGAAGGATGCATCTATGCCGTATGATTCTATCTGTTTCAAGACATTAATATCCTCTGAAAAATTTTCTATGCCCTGCCAATCATCATTGAACCTCGTGCCGACACCTGACTTTTTTTCATAGACGTTAACAGCATAGCCATTTCTTTGAAGAATTATAGCGCAAGATAAACCACTAATACCAGCGCCCAAAATATTTATCTCTTTTTCAGCCAAATCTATCACCTCTGCATACTGGTTTTAACATAGCTTAAGAACGTATAATGCAATCGGACATATAAAGATAGTCGCCTTTGAGGTTTTAACATTTCCTGATTTTCGAGTTCTGGCTACCGGAGCAGCACCAGCCCAAACGTCCGGATCGTATCGCCAAACGTTTCGACCACCTCAAGTTCGAATCCAGCCGCACGCACTGTGGCGTACACATCGATGCCGCTTGCTTCCATCGACGGTCTCAGTCGGTCCGGATGCCTGCATAGCCGCTTTACGGCACGAATATCGACATCGCCCCCCTCAAGGATACAGGTCTCGCAGAGCGAACATGGATATGCTCCGAATCCGAATGCCTTGTAGCAGCCGGATAGGAATGCATGTCGCTCAAGGTTAAAGATCACACCCTCAACTTGCAGGATTAGATCTTTTAGATGGTGGCGGATACGTCTCGGATCAACTGTTGTCTCCTTCGGAAGCCCGACAAACTCGACGAGCACGGCATCTCCGTAGTCTGAAAGTATCTTTTCAGTCTCCTCTGGCGTTGGGGCGTACGGCGGGCAGGAGAGGTGCTTGCCGTAAGCTTTGCACCCGTATCTGCATTTGAGCCGCACCCACGCCGCGGTTTTTATGATATCTGTTGCGATCAACCGCAGATCGTTTGCGCCGCTATCAAGCGCTATCTGCCGCAGTTCTGGTATAAGTGTACTTAGTTCTTTCATCCCGATCACCCTGGTCGTTATGGATTATCATTATTACAGCTATTGCGATCTGGTTAAAGTTCTAACTCGGTTGTGATGTAGCAAAGCATCCCTGCTACATGTTAGTGAGGTCTTCTGCCGCGAAGGCTATAAAACATGCCTGCCAACCCCATACCATGGAGCGCGTACTCTGGTGGCTGATCGCCGGCACGAAAGGTGGAGTGAACCGTGCCAGAATGATCAAGGCGCTGC
>JADFWI010000342.1 GCA_015222985.1 Pseudomonadota bacterium
CTGGAAGCCCGCGGCAGGGAAACACCTGAACAGATTCAGGCGCGGCTTGAACGCAATAACCAGATAAATGATGCTTTGGTAATCATACCGCATGCAGTCATCAACAACGATGGCGCGCTGGATAAAGCAGGGGAAATGCTTATTCAGCACTTGCTGCGACACAGAAGGTAGGCTCCAAGAAATTATTTATCTTTTCCCTTTTCGAAAAAGCCTGATGAGGTAAGTAGTTTCCACATTTGTGAGAGGATGAGGTGAAAAAACAAACATGTCAAGTGTATAGAATATACCGAAAGAGGAGGTAAAGTATATGCGTATAAAATCATTCCTAATTTCTTTGGCGGCAGGAATATCTTTGGTGATTGGTTTCGCCCTATGTTGCCCTGTTGCTCAGGCAGGCGAGTTTGTAACCAGGATAGCTGACAAGGTAGAATTCAGCGGTTTCGCCCGTTTTATTACCGGCTTTTCTGACAATCTGCCGGACGACATGCACAACATCATCTCGGACAGCTCCAGGCACGACACATCCTTTATTACCAGCGCCGGATTCAGCCGCCTCCGGTTTACCATCACAGGTCCGGAAGTGGAAGGTTGGAAAACGAGGGGGTTTGTGGATGGAGACTTTCGGGGAAGCGGAGGAGATGGCGCAAAACTGCGTATGCGGCAGGCCTGGGTCGGCATTAAAGATCCAAACGACCACTGGGATATCTATTTTGGCCAGAAGGAGTCGATCCTGGACAGTATGATCTCCTATAAATATACCTTAAGTCTTGAAGGACTCATTGGTGCCGGCACCCTTTACCAGCGTTCACCTGGTATGCAGATCTTCAGGCACTTCGGACCGTACCATATAGCAGCAGAAGTCATGAAGGCTTCGGATGCCGGTCCAGGCACTGGCAAGCTGAACGAAAATTACTCTGATCAGCCTTCCTGCACGGTCCGGACAGGTTACAAGGATGATGCCCTGGAAGGATGGTTGGCCTTTCGATATGATGACTCCGAGGAAAGCTATGAGCCTGACAAGCTGGGACAGGACACTAACAATGCAGGATGGCTACTTACAGGTGAAGGCGAGTGGCAGATACACCCATTTGCCCTTTATGCCACTGGCTACATAGGTGAAGGCAGCGCATATCCGCATATCTTCAGAACCTTTGACGATGATGGGGGGCCTCTTTCCGGGTTGACCATGATCAACAGCAACAAAGACGAGACCTGGGGGGCTATGTTAGGCGCGAGAGTCACCATAGATAAATTCGCGTTTGCCGCCTCCTTTGGGTTGGCCGAAGTAGAGGACGGAGACAACAGTTGGGCCGCCATTGTCGGCAGGGATACCCGGGGTGAGTCTCTCAAGGAGACTACAGTGCGGGGCAACGCAAAGTATAACTGGAATCCGGCCCTTTGGTTCGGCCTTGAATACGTCCATTCCGAACTTTCCGGTATGCCGGAGGCGGATAATTACAAAGGTGACAGTTGCTTGCTGCATGTGAATTACAGCTTTTAATGGCCCCGGATTTTAAGGCAAAGATGGAGAAGCATTGCAGGGAGGAGGACTACAGCATGGCCACTATGCTGTAGTCCATCCCCTTCCAAGCCCTTTGACATAAATATTCTCACCAGCGTCCCCCAACCTTCTACCCGAACAGTCAAACAACCCACAAGTTATTGAGCATTTAACAGAGATTTAACACAGTCGTAATAACACTGTAACACTGAAGTGGTTTAGCCTGAAGTTAAGAAAGAACAAGAACTTGAGAAAAAAAGCAGGAAGTAATAACCAAGAAGGAGGGAATGAAAACGGAGTATTTACATATGAAAGGCATATTATTAAAGGCGGATCTTCATGTTCACTCCAAATATTCGAAACGGCCTTCCGCGTGGGTTCTCAAGAAAATAGGCTGTTCTGAGAGTTACACTGAACCTGAAAATCTCTATGCACTGGCGCGGGCCAGGGGGATGGATCTGGTCACGA
>JADFWI010000343.1 GCA_015222985.1 Pseudomonadota bacterium
CCGAGCGGCTGAAGGCCCCGCTCTCGAAAAGCGGTATCCTGTTAATAACGGGATCGTGGGTTCGAATCCCACCCTCTCCGCCAAGCTTTTCAGCCGCAAGGCGGACTATTTCCGACTATGGACATGTGGGTGTCTGCCGTGCTCGTGGATATGAATATGGCTGTGGGGAATACGTTCGTCGTTGACCATAATCTTCCCGTTGGCCATACAGTTGATATAGTCGGTCGTCTCCATGAGGAAGTCAACATTGTGGGACACAACAATATAGGATAAGTCAAGGCCCTTCAGAATATCAACGGTCCTTTTTTCCGTTGTCTCATCAAGACCTGTGCTCGGCTCATCGAGAAGCAATACCTCTGGTTCCATGGCCAGGACCGTGGCCAAAGAGACAAGTCTCTTTTCTCCGCCGGATAGCTTGTACGTTATCCTGTCCTCAAACCCAGCCAACCCCAGGGAGTCCAATGTCCTTTGCGCAATAGCCTTGGCCTCGTTCTGTGACTTGCCCAGATTTAACGGGCCGAAGGCAACATCCTCAAGAACTGTGGGGCTAAACAACTGGTCGTCAGCATCTTGAAAAAGAAAGCCGATTCTTTGACGGACAACTCTAAAGTCTTTTTCCCCCTTCAGAGGCGTGCCGAAGATCTCGATCCTGCCGGAAGATGGCTTCAAGAGCCCTACGATAATATGAAACAGCGTGGTTTTGCCACTCCCGTTCGGACCAATCAAGCCCATCCGGTCGCCTTGACGCAATCGTAAGTTGAGGTTGTTAAGTGTTGGAGGGCGACCCTGATAGCCAAAGGATATATTCTCAAGATTAATGATCAGGCTATTTTTGTCCATTCCAATACCCCCAATGCCAGGATCAAAGCGAGCATCAAGATAAGGGAAATCATATCCCTGGTTTTAAGGGAGAACTCGCTAAGACTATATAGATTCCCACTGAAGCCTCGACACAGCATGGCATTGTGCACTCTTTCCGCCCGGTCGGAACTCCTGACCAGAAGCATCCCGACCAGGTAGGCAAAGGTCTTATAGGTGTGCACATTGGTTCCAGGACGGAAGCCTCGAACCTTCATGGCGCTCACCAGCCTGAGATACTCCCGGTGTATGACATGAATGTAGCGATAAGTGAAGAAAAAGAGATGAACGATCTTTTTGGGGACCCTCAGTTCATGCATGGCATGGCCCAAGGTCAGGATTGACGTTGAGGCAACGAGAGCGATCAACATAACCATGATCGCATTCGATTTTATGCTGATCCGGGCGGCAGATAACACGCCCTCATGAGTACCCACCAGCGGACCGACCGAAAAAAGAGGCTCACCTTCAAAAGTAAAGGGAAGAAAAAACCACAGAAGTATGATGAACATATTGACAGGGACGAGACGACGCACAAGCTGCTTTATGGGCAACCTGGCCGCCAATACAATACAGAGGCCCAAACCCAGGGCCAACATCAGGACCACAAATCGGTTTGAGACAGCCACGGCAACGGAGAAAAGAAACACCACAACGATCTTGACACGAGGATCAAGACGTCGGATCAGGGAGTCACCCCCGGCCAACTCTTCAATCATCTGCTGCTACCCTTTTCGTAACCGTTCACAGGTTCAAAAGAAAGATAACCCTGAACCTGTGAACGCCTACCCCTTTTGTTCGCCGGACGGAAGGAATTATTTCTTGATCAAGGCCATTCAGGGCAACAGCGCCGCCTCTTGCTGTGAGAGTCGCGCCTGCCATGAGAACGCCTCATTCCTCAATCCCGCCTCAGGCGGGACTTGCATATGATCCGCCTGAGGCAGATTACTTTGCCGTCGATTTGATGGGTTTTGACGAAGTCATCACTGTTGAAGTCCAAAATCTTGGTTTCTGCCGGGGAGAGCGAGAGGCTTCAGCAGCTCATTTTTAGTGTACGCATACTAACTGCGTTAGAAGGCGTCTGTCAAGTGGCAAGGTATAGGGCTCAGGGCAACGTCAAAGTCGATCGGGTTTTCCCAAATTAGAAGGAGTTGCGACGCCAAAAAGGTAAAATCCGAATATCGAAACACGAAATTCGAAACAAATGCGAATACGAAATGACAGAATGACCGAAACCAAACTTCTTGGAAACTCTATGTTTTTGTCATTGGAGCATTTCTATTTCTGTCATTGTTTCGGATTTCGAATTTCGAATTTTTGACCGCAAAACCGGGGTTTTCGGTCAAGCACTAATTAGGGTCGAACGCTGCCCTTGACAAAACTATAGTCCAGAGGCTATTAGTCCGTATACACTGTTTTTGAATACGGGATTTACGAAGCCGTCAAGCTTAGGGCTCGCGCAAGAATAAGTTCGCAGAGTTGGCGCTCAGATTTGGTTCAGATTTGACCGATCCGATTGAGCAAAACCACAGGAATAGCGAGCTATTTCGAGGAGTTTGCGAATAAGGCATCGGTCAAAGTCGCAGATCCGCCTCTGGTGTGGATGGGCTGAAGCTGAGA
>JADFWI010000344.1 GCA_015222985.1 Pseudomonadota bacterium
ATCATCTCTTTGGCAGTCAGTTGCCATTCAGGCAGTTTCCGGCACTCTATGCCCTGCTCTATCGATTTGACTATCTTACGACCAGGCCAAAACTCAGGAGTTTCAGTACGTTGTTAAAATTTGAAGTTCAGCTTGGATATCAACATTTAATCCAAAAGTCAACCTCTTTGCGCGAGATCGCACGACTTGACTTGCAGGGCACAATCCTATAGTCTTCTGTATGATCTTTGTCATATATCTCACCGCAGGTGGGTTATTGGGGGGCGCACCAGGAAAAGGTTAGCCGAGCGTTCGCAATAAGGAGTGTTTTGAATGTCGTGTTGAACTGAAAAACTTGAACGGATGTTTGTATCAATTTGGAGGAAACAAGATGTTGAATCGGGCGGACTTTGAAAACGGAAAGGAAAAAATCTGCATAATCGGCCTTGGCTACGTTGGCCTTCCTTTAGCGGTTCTGCTTGCTGAAAAATATGATGTTCTTGGATTTGATATCAATTCCGATAGAATTGAGGAATTGAAACAGAGCATTGATCGAACAAATGAAGTGGCCCCTGAAACCCTTGAGAAGTCCAATATTGAGTTTACGGACAATGCCGAAATAATCTCTGGGTGTAAACTTATTGTCGTAACTGTTCCAACACCTATTGACAAACACCGAGCTCCTGACCTTCAGGCCATTGAAAAAGCGACTGAACTGATTGGAAAACATTTGAGTCAAGGCGCAGTGGTTGTGTACGAATCCACTGTATACCCCGGTGTCACCGAGGATATTTGTGTGCCGATCCTGGAAACCGAAAGCGGGCTTTCGTGGAAGAAGGATTTCAATATTGGATACTCGCCCGAAAGAATCAATCCCGGCGACAGGGAGCACACAATTGACAAGATAGTCAAGATTGTATCCGGTGACAGCCCGCCAATCAGTGACTTTCTGGCTGAGATTTACGGCTCTGTTATTACGGCCGGTGTGCATACTGCTCCTAATATCAAGACTGCTGAAGCGGCAAAGGTTATTGAGAATACCCAGCGTGATCTCAACATTGCTCTTATGAATGAGCTCTCCATTATCTTCAATAAGCTTGGCATAGGCACTAAAGAGGTCCTGGAAGCTGCCGGAACCAAATGGAACTTCTTGAGGTTCGAACCCGGCCTTGTCGGGGGCCATTGTATCGGAGTTGACCCTTATTACTTAACTCATAAGGCCGAAACCGTTGGCTATCGTCCACAGATTATTCTGGCTGGCAGAAGAATCAATGACAACATGGGCAAATACGTCGCAGAAAATGCGGTCAGAATGCTGATAAGGGCCGGCAAGACCGTAAAGGGCAGCAAGGTTTTGATACTGGGGCTTACCTTTAAGGAAAACATCAGCGACATACGCAATACCAAGGTGATAGATATTTACGATGAATTAAGAGAATACTATATTGATGTGTATGTCAACGACCCCTGTGCTTACAAGGACGAGGTAAGGCATGCGTACAATATTGAGCTTACTCATGACATAGAAGGCAATAAACCCTATGATGCAATCATACTCGCTGTAAAACACCGGCAGTATGTTGAGGAGTATAATCTTGAAGAAATAAGAAGAATAAGCAGGGAGGACATGCCCATTCTGCTGGATGTCAAATCATTTTATTCCAAAAGAGAAGCTGATGAGGCCGGCTTCCTATATTGGAGGTTATAGGAAATTATCCCAAAAAAATGAGTCTATTTTCTTGACTTTTCAGAAAAGTTGTTTTTATTACTACATACAGCTTCCAAGGAGCATTATATTCACTACAACAAAGGAGAAGGGCGTTATGACAAAGGCAGATTTGGTTGAACAGATGGCAAAGGATGCTAACATCTCAAAGGCTGCGGCCAACAAGGCCCTGAACTCGTTTATTGGCAGCGTCAAGAAAGTCCTGAAGAAGAAGGACGGAAAAATCACACTGGTTGGTTTCGGAACCTTTGCCAAGGTCCGCCGTAAGGCCAGGAAAGGCGTAAATCCTGCAACAGGAGAGAAGATTAAGATCAAAGCCCGTAATGCAGTGCGCTTTAAGCCGGGCAAAGGCCTTAAAGACGCTATTTAAGGTTCGCGAAGAAATTAGACCAAGGTCTGCTACATGAGCGGAGTGCCCGGCTCAGAAGGGCCGTCAAGGGTGACCAGTCTGCAGGCGCCTTTGTCTGCAGCCGTCAGGACCATGCCCTGGGAAAGAATTCCCATGAGCTTTACGGGCTTAAGATTGGCCACAATTACCACCTGTTTTCCTATCAAATCCTCCGGGTGGTAACTTTTTGCTATACCTGCCACGACTGTCCGTTCCTCTCCGACATCGACTTTGAGTTTCAGTAGGTTTCTTGACCTTGGCACAGGCTCGGCATGAAGCACTGTGGCAACTCTAAGATCTATTTGTTGGAAGGTTTGCACAGAAATCTCTGGTTTCGATGAATCTGACAGCTCCTTTGCAGGGGCTATTTCCCCGCCCTTTGCTTCCGGTTTATCCAATTCGACCCTCGGAAAAAGAGTGACCGTTTTTGGAAGCTTTGTCCCAGCTTGCATATTCCCCCAAACACTGAGGTCCTCTAATGTTTGACAGATGTCTGCGGATGTCATGCCCAGGTGTTTTTGCATGACCTGGGAAGCCCTTGGCATGACCGGATAGAGAAGCCCCGCAATGACACGAAGACCTTCCAGAACATTGTAAAGCACGAGCCCCAGCAGTTTGTGCTGTGACTTTTTCTTGGCAAGCTCCCACGGAGCAGTCACGTCTATGTATTTGTTAATCCGGTTTATGAACTCCCAAATAGCCATGAGAGCCTTGTGGAAGGCGAAGTCTTCCATTGCTTTCTCATAGCCCTGAATTGTCTTAAGGGCATCGGACTTCACATCCAGATCCAGACTGCTTTCCGGGGCTTCATCACCTCTTGGCACAACACCTTTGAAGTACTTGTGTACCATGGTTAGACTGCGGCTAAAGAGATTCCCCAGGTCATTGGCCAAATCAGAATTGATGCGCTGAACAAAGGCCTTCTCGGTGAAACTGGAATCAAGACCAAAAACCATCTCTCGCAGGACGAAGTACCGAAATGCGTCTGCGCCGTACACGTTCTTGAGCTCAAGGGGATCCACCACGTTGCCAAGACTTTTGGACATCTTGCTCTCATCGACATTCCAGTAACCGTGGACATGAAGTCCGCGATACAGAGGAATGCCTGCAGCCTTTAGCATGATGGGCCAGTATATGCCGTGAGGTTTAAGGATATCCTTGGCGACAAGGTGGTGAACCGTAGGCCAAAACCTCTTGAAACGCTCACCATCAGGATATGCCAGGGCGGAGACATAGTTTAAAAGGGCATCGAACCAGACATAAGTCACATATTGATCATCAAAAGGAAGGGTAATACCCCATTGAAGTCTGCTCTTGGGTCGGGATATGCACAAATCATCAAGGGGTTCGCGCAAAAAGGCGAGCGCTTCGTTTCTGTAACGCTCGGGGCTGATGAAATCCGGGTTCTTGTTAATGTGATCCACGAGCCAGTCCTGGTATCGGCTCATTCTAAAAAAATAGTTGGATTCCTTGATTACCTCAGGGATCGTCTTGTGGTCAGGACATCTGCCACCTACCAGTTCCCGTTCAGTATAAAACCGCTCACAGCCAAAACAGTATGCCCCTTCGTATTCGCTGAAGTAAATATCGCCTGAATCATAAATCTTTTGCAGGACTTCCTTAACAATATTTACGTGAGCAGACTCCGTAGTGCGTATGAAATAGTCATATTCTATGTCGAGCTCAGGCCACAAGGCTCTAAAAAGATCGCTGATCTGATCCACATAGGCGAGCGGGCTCATCCCCTCCTCTTTGGCTGCTCGAACCACTTTGTCGCCATGTTCGTCGGTTCCTGTCAGGAAGTAGGTTTCCTGGCCGCATATGCAATGGAATCGATTCACCACATCAGCCACAATAGTCGTATAAGCATGACCCAGGTGAGGTCTGGCATTAACGTAATAGATGGGCGTTGTCACATAAAACGGCTGGGGCATATGGTTTTCCTCTCAACAATTAGTCGTGAAGTCCCTGTTTTTCCTGTGGGGACACATCTGTCTTCTCGATAATCTCCTCCAAGCTTACATCCAATTCCTTCCCGTCCTCAAGCTGAACGGTAACCGACTCTTTCAGTATGTTCTGACGAACAACTCTTCCCTGGCCCGTCTTGGTCTGCACGATCTTTCCCCAACTTGGGAACTTCCCCTTAAGATCGCAATAGGTCCCATGTTCAAATGCCAAACAGCACATCAGTCGGCCGCACAGTCCGGAAATCTTACTCGGATTCAGTGACAGCCCCTGTTCCTTCGCCATTCGAACAGAGACCGGCTGGAAATTACTAATGAAGGTACAACAGCAGAGTTCTTGGCCGCAACGTCCAATTCCCCCGCACATCTTTGCTCTATTACGGACCCCGATCTGGCGCATCTCAATACGCACCCTATATGCCTTAACGAGCATCTTGACCAGCTCTCGAAAATCGACGCGGCCGTCGGCTGTGTAAAAAAAAGTTAGTTTTGTCCCGTCAAACAGACTCTCAACCGATACAAGGTTCATTTGAAGTCCCAGTTTCTTGATACACTCCAGGCAATATGCATGGCCGGCTTTTTCCCGTTCTAAATTCCTCCTATGCTGTTTAAGATCCCCGTCATTTGCCAGCCGATAGACTTTTTTCAGCGGGGGTCTGTTCTGCCCCTTTTCAACAGTCTTGGAAACAGTCACAACCGTCCCGAGGGCCAGACCGCGCTCGGTTTCCAAGATCACGTGACTTCCAGGGGAAAGGACAAAGTGACCCACATCAAAATCATAGACCTTGCCTTGGGGTCTGAATCTTACACCGACAAATTTACTCATTATTCCACTTTGTTACCATTTTGAATCGTAAGTTTTCAATAACCCTGGGGATGAAGGCCTTTTCTGAAAGCTGAACTCATACGCATCATCATTACCTCTAAGGCAAGACGGCGATTGGCATTCTTCACGATGGCCCTTTGTGCGGCGAATACAGCCATGATAATTTCCAAGATATCATCGACTGAAAGCTGTTCTGATTTGCGCTGTATCTCTTCCATACAGTCCCTGTTTAGAATCTTTTCAGGGTGGAACCTACATATCAGTATGTCTCTAAACCAGATAATAATCACATCCAGTGCGTCTTGCAATCTGTCCTTATCACGTGCCAGCGTATCGGCAAAGACAAAAAGCGCATGGGTCGACTCCGATGAAACCAACCCAACACGCTCAAGAAGGTCCTTGCGCCAGTCCATCCATTTCTCTGCATCCGCAGACAGGGCTCTCCCCAGGCTTCCTTTGGCCAATACGGCAACGGCCGTGGCTGCGTCTGCATCAAGCTCACTCCTGGCGCCAAGCGCCTCGGCGATGTCTGCAACTGGAACTGGCCTAAAAGGTATCTGCTGGCACCTGGAGACAATCGTTGGCAACAAGTCCGTGGTCTGGGAGGCAGTGAGGATTATGTATGTGTCATTGGGCGGTTCTTCCAAGATCTTCAGCATGGCGTTGGACGCTTCAAGGTTCATGGTCTGCGCGTCATTGATTATGATTACACGCCGCCCCCCCTCAAGGGGGGCAAACCTTAAGGTTTTGCGCAAAGACCGCACCTGGTCGATCTTGATAAACGTCCCGCTGGGCTTGACAATGATGACGTCCGGGTGATTGCCCGAAATCACCTTCTTGCAGGATCGACACACCCCGCATGCCGACGTTCCCACAGGCTTCAGGCAGTTCAAGGCCATGGCCATGGCCTTGGCAGTTGTTTGTCTGCCAATGCCGTCAACACCCGTAAAGAGCAAGGCATGGGCCAGACGATTGTTCTCAAGTATCCGGGTCAGGAGGCGGATGGCGCGCTCCTGGCCTACTATGGATTCAAAAGTCATCAGGTCTCTTTTTCTTCAAACCACCACGCATCTGAAGCGGTTTTCAATACCTGTTTTGCCAGCTTCTGGCCGACCTCGGTTCGGAGTCGAGCTATGACGTGAGGCAGCCAAGCCTCTGGTCCATTGCAGCCAGAATCGCAAAGGGTCTTTAGTTCCAAGATGAGGGCCAGTTGGTCAGCATCGTGGGCAAGCTCTGCTTCCACGGTCTCGCAGGCATTGAACTCCTCAAAAAGGTCGCCCATGGCCGGGCCAAAGGGGATATTCTTTGTAAGGTCTGCCATGGCCCTGTTTTCGTCAGCCACAACATATTTCTTTTGAACGTAGTTGAGGTCGCCAGTCCGGGCTTCGCCAAGGTCGTGTAACAAGCACATTTGGAGCAACTTGAGTTGATCCACGTCAGGATGCATCTGGGCCAGAACATATCCAACAAACGCGCAAAGAAAGCTGTGCTCAGCCACTGATTCGCGACCAGAGCCCAGGAAGTGGAAACCGGATCGCGGGATCTCCTTTAAGATCCGCGCTTCAAAGAGCAGATTAGCTATTGCCTTCACAATATAACAAGCCTCCTAGTACCCCGTCTCACAAATTCTGTACTCCAAATTGGCAAAACGAAATGACGTCAAAATGGTCACATTTAATCCACTTATCAGAGACGGGGAAATCCGAAATTCAAATATCGAAATCCTAAACAAATTCGAATGACCAAAATATCAATGACCAAAACATTAAAAGACACAGGGCTAAACTTCTTTTGTATGTTTTGAATTTTGAGCATTTGAATTTTGATA
>JADFWI010000345.1 GCA_015222985.1 Pseudomonadota bacterium
AGGGTGAGGCTGTAGTCGTTTACGCCGATCCCTTGACAACGCAGCAGATGCTGTATCATCGGCTTTCCCGAAGGGTAAACAACTTGGCTGTTTTTCCAGTTTTCTGGATATCACTCGCAGTGAATTCCTCAAAACTGCTCAAAAAGGCAGCAAAGAAAGACTATCATTGCTTTTCAGGACCTTTTGCCATGTTGTTTATGCAACTATAGGGTAGAGTGTCTTAGGAGAGTAGGGCGATCAATAGGTGGCCGGATCGGCCACGTATTTGTCCGTGTCCGTCCGCGTGGGTCTG
Source organism: Pseudomonadota bacterium (assembly GCA_015222985.1). Lineage (GTDB taxonomy): Bacteria > Desulfobacterota > Desulfobacteria > Desulfobacterales. The sequence continues at coordinate 293 of JADFWI010000345.1, forward strand.
CGGCTGATTCAACAAATGACAAGGATGAAACGATTCGACATTCTTAACGATCCCCTTGAAGGGACCAACCTGACTGAGGCCAGTGCAGGCACGGGGAAGACCTATGCCATCTCCGGGCTCTTTCTCAGGCTTGTCTTGGAGAAGAACCTTTCCGTAAACCAGATACTCGTAGTCACCTTTACGGAAGCCGCTACAGAGGAGTTAAAAGAGAGGATTCGCAGCAAACTGCGCGGAGCCCTGGAGGCATTTTCCAGGGGATGGAGTGAAGATGTCTTCCTAAGCAATATGGTGAAAAAATACGGCGAGCCAGGGACCGCACTGAGACGTCTCAGGGAAGCGCTCCGTGGATTCGATCAAGCTGCCATATTTACCATACACGGCTTTTGCAGGAGAATGCTTCACGAGAACGCTTTTGAGAGCGGCAGTCTATTTGACACGGAACTCGTGACTGACCAGGAGAATCTCAAGAGAGAGGTTGTCGATGATTTCTGGCGCAAGCACTTTTACAATGCCTCATCTCTTTTTGTTCATTATGCCATCAACGCCAAACTCAGCCCGGATGGCCTTCTATCTCTTCTTGGGAATTCGGTGGCCCAGCCATATCTGAAGATTATCCCTCAGGTTAAAACGAGCCCAGGTTTGACTTCGTCTCCTGATTCTTCCTTGCAGGAAAAGGAGTTTCGTGAATGTTTCAGAGAAGTCCGTGACACCTGGCCATCTTCAAGAGACGAGGTGGAAGATATTCTTGCGACCGATGAAGGTCTTAACAGGAACAAATACAGAAAGGCCAATGTTGCCGGCTGGATTCAGGCCATGGACGATTATGTGGCGTCAGGCGGAGACAATCCGGCATTATTCAATGGCTTTGAAAAATTTACCTCAAGAGAACTGAAAGGGGCAGTCAAGAAAAACCATAGTCCTCCGGCTCATGCTTTCTTTGAACTCTGTGAAAACCTGAAAGACAGGCATGAAGAACTCGCAAGGGTTTTTGAGCAGCGTCTCCTCAGACTGAAGGCCGAGTTATTTCATTATGTCCAGGATGAGCTTTCCAGGAGAAAAGAAGAAAAAAATATACAGTCATTTGATGACCTATTGTTCAAACTCCACCGGGCACTGGAGGAAAAGGGTGGGGGAGAGCTTGCAAGGGCCATGAGGATGAAATTCAGGGCCGCCTTGATAGATGAATTTCAGGATACGGATCCGATTCAGTATGCCATTTTCAAGAAAGTCTTTGACGCCAAAGATAGTATCCTGTTTCTTATTGGCGATCCCAAACAAGCCATATACAGTTTTCGTGGCGCGGATATCTTTGCCTACATGGACGCAGCGCAAAATGTGGAATCAAGATACACCCTGCTTGAGAACTGGCGGTCCGAACCTGACTTGATAAGCGCGATAAACACTATCTTTGCCGGTGCAGAGCATGCCTTTGTTTATGAGAAAATTACATTTCAAGGGGCCGTTGCGGCAACGAGGAAAGACCCTGAGCATCTGAGCATAGACGGACAATCCGAACCGCCTCTGCAGTTGTGGTTTGTGGATGCAGGAAAAATTACAGGACTCGAAAAGCCGGTTGCCAAGACACAGGCACGGGAGCTGATCTCAACGGCTGTGGCGGCGGAGATCTCACGACTTCTCAGTCTCGGCAGAAACAACAAGGCGATCTTGGGAAAAAGGCCGCGTTGTGAAGTTATTTTTGAGCGAGCCCTTAAGGAAGGAGATGTTGCTGTCCTTGTGCGGAGAAACGCTGATGCGCGTCTAATGCAAAGAGCCTTATCTGTGCTTAAGATTCCAAGCGTTCTTTGCAGCACTGGAAACCTCTTTGATTCCCATGAAGCCGTGGAAGTCGGGAGGGTTCTGGCAGGCATTGCTGAACCGAATCATGAGAAGCTCCTGAAAGCAGCCCTGGCAACGGATATAATAGGCATAAGAGGAGAGGGTTTGGATGGTCTCATGAGCGATGAAACCGCATGGGATGACTGGCTTGTTAGATTCAGACGGTATCATGACGTGTGGGAGGATAACGGTTTTATTCGGATGTTCCGCCATTTGCTCTTAGAAGAAAACATCTTGCCCCGCCTTATGTCGTTTGCTAATGGAGAACGCCGCAATACTAACTTGCTGCATCTTTCAGAAGTGCTTCATCAGGCATCCATTGAAAACAAGCTGGGCATGGCAGGGCTTGTGAAATGGCTTTCAGAACAAAGGGATTCAAATGCTGCTGGATCGGAGGAACACCAACTGCGTTTGGAAAGCGATGAGAATGCCGTTAAGCTCGTAACTGTCCACAAGAGCAAGGGTCTTGAATATCCTGTCGTATTTTGTCCCTTTGCATGGGACGGTTCCAGGATCAGGAGCGCAAAAGACCCTTTTACCTTTCATGATGAGACAGACAACATGAAGTTGACCCTTGACCTGGGCTCTGCTGGTATGGATGCAAACCGCATGTTTGCTGAAAAGGAACAACTGGCAGAGAACGTGAGGCTGCTCTATGTTGCCCTGACCAGGGCAAAGAACCGCTGTTATCTCGTCTGGGGTCGTTTCAATGATGCCGAGACCTCTGCCCCGGCCTATCTGCTTCATCAACCAATATTACGGGAAGGAGAAGATATTGTAGGCGCTGTTGGAGAAAGATTTTGCAGTTTAAATGATAAAGACGTACTTGAGGATCTAGAGACTATCCAGGCTAAAGCCGGTGGGACCGTCAGACTCTCTGAAATGTCGCTGGAAGCAGGCAAAGAGTTTACGTTACCTCAACTTGAGAAGGTAGAACTCACTTGCCGGAAATTTTCCGGAAACATAGATCGGTCCTGGCGTATCTCGAGTTTTTCATCTCTGATATCCCGGCAGCGGCACGGCGCGGACCTGGCTGATCATGATGCAACAGGCCTGCCTGCCCGGCATCGGTCCGGCAAGGTGGGCGGCCATGAGCCCTGTGATCAGATGATTCTTGAACGATCGATCATTGAAGAAGAGCCTTCGGGTATTTTTGCCTTTCCCAGGGGGGCAAAGGCAGGGACACTAATGCACGACATATTCGAGCACCTGGATTTTGCACAAAGCGATGCCAGTATGATGGAACAAGTAGTGGCAGACAAACTCCAAGTATACGGCTTTGAGATCACATGGAAGAAAACGCTCTGCGATATGATCAAAAAAACGCTGTCTCTTCCCCTTGACCGTGGCCGCAAGGATTTTATTTTATCACGCATTGAGAACAAAGATCGTCTAAACGAGTTAGAGTTTTATTTTCCGTTGAAATTCGTCTCGCCGAAAAAATTGAAAACAATATTTGCAAAACACGCAGGCCCTGAACTTGCTGCCGACTTTCCTGAACGTATTGAACGGCTCGCCTTTGCACCTGTCCGGGGGTTCATGAAAGGATTCATGGATATGGTTTTTCAGTTCGAAGGCCGGTTCTACCTCGTGGACTGGAAATCAAACTTCCTTGGCAGCAGGGTCGAGGATTATGGTCAAGGGGCGCTGGCGGCAGCCATGGAAGAGGGGTTCTACGTGCTGCAGTACTACATCTACACTCTGGCCCTGGATCAGTACTTGCGGTTGCGCCTTCCCGGCTATTCATACGAGAAGGATTTTGGCGGAGTCTTCTACGTTTTTCTGAGGGGAGTGGATCCGGACAGGGGGACGGATTTTGGTATTTTAAGGGACAGGCCGCCTGAGGAATTGATAAATGAGTTGTCCAGAAACCTGATAGATCATGAATAGGAAAGATCAGAGTCGTCTTTACGATAGCGGGATACTTTCTGAACTTGACATGCACTTTGCCAGGTTCATTGCCAGGCTTGATGGCACAGGCGCACCGGAGCTGTTCTTTGCAGCGGCCCTCATAAGCAGTTACACCAGACAGGGCCATATCTGCATCGACCTTGAGAGCAAATTGGGACCTGATGACTTAAAGACATTGCACTTCGTTTCCGCCGTGGCAGGAGAGAAATTGCCGGATGGAGAAAATGGAGGCGGGGCAGTTGTTCGCCCGGAATTGAGCGACTGGCCTGATAAGCTAAGAAGAAGCCCTGTGGTTGGGAAACCGGGAGAATTCAAACCCCTGATTCTGGATGACTGCTCCAGGCTGTACCTGTACCGCTACTGGGATTATCAACAAGAGCTGGCGAGCTTAATCAGGGGACGTGTCAGCGCTGATATAGAAGATATTGACGTTACGATCCTTAAGAAAGGCTTGGAGCGGCTATTTGGCGCAGGGCTGCACCAGAGGGGTTCGAAAACACGCTCTTCGCGTCCTGCGGGCCAGGCCGAAGACATAGACTGGCAGAAGGTTGCTGCCTTTGCGGCATTGGTGAAAAGATTCTGTATTATTTCCGGGGGACCCGGAACCGGTAAGACCACAACAGTTGCAAAAATCCTCGCACTGGTCTTGGAACAGCCCAACTCAAGAAAGCTTCGAATAGCCCTTGCCGCGCCCACGGGAAAGGCTGCTGCCAGATTGCAGGAAGCGATCAAGGGTTCCAAGGAGAAACTCGATTGTCCGGAAAACATCAAGGAAGAAATGCCAGAGGAGGCTTCAACTATACACAGGCTCCTTGGAAGTATTCCGGATTCTCCCTATTTTCGTCATAACGCGCAAAATAGGCTGCCTGTTGATGTAGTAGTAGTGGACGAAGCCTCGATGGTGGATTTGGCCTTGATGTCAAAACTCATCCAGGCTCTTCCTTCGAAAGCCCGGCTGATTCTTCTGGGAGACAAAGACCAACTCGCTTCAGTAGAGCCGGGCGCTGTTCTCGGGGATATATGTGATACAGGTAATGTCCACAGCTTTTCAGGGCGTTTTTTAAGCGACCTGAAGAAGATCACCGGATATGAGGTCCATACACAGCCCGGCGGCGAAGATGGATCAGGCATTCAGGACTGTATTGTTCAGCTCAAGAAGAGCTTTCGCTTTGGGCGCGATAGCGGCATAGATGCGGTTAGTCGTGCAGTAAATGCGGGAGATGCCGATCTTGCCGTAACCCTTCTAATGGACCGAAAACATGGTGATATCAAGTGGAAAGACCTGCCCCCGCCCGGTGCTTTGCCTTTGGCCATCAAGGATGCGGCCATAAAAGGGTTCAAAGATTACTTAAGGGCCAGTGACATCCGGCAGATCTTTCAGTTATTTGATCGATTCCGGATCATGTGTGCACTCCGGAAAGGTCCCTACGGCGTGATTGCCCTGAACTTTCTGGTAGAGCAAATCCTTAGCGAGGAAGGGCTGATACAACCTGACAGCACGTGGTATCCTGGCCGCCCTCTATTGATTACCAGAAATGATTATAACCTGCGACTATTCAATGGTGATGTGGGGATAGTGCTTCCGGATTCCGCAGAAAACAATGATCTTCGCGCCTTTTTCCCGACTGCAGACGGCATTGTGCGCAAATTTAGTCCCCTCAGACTGCCTGAACACGAGACCGTATATGCCATGACCGTTCACAAAAGCCAGGGCTCGGAGTTTGACAAAGCGCTTCTGCTTTTGCCTGACAGGGACTCACCGGTATTGACAAGGGAACTCATATATACGGGCATCACTCGCACAAGAGAGAGTGTTGAGATATGGGGCAGTGAGAATGTATTCCGCAGCGCACTCTCCAGACGCATCAAACGCACGTCCGGGCTGCGTGATGGGCTGTGGATGGATCAAGAGTAACTCAAAAACGGGCTGTACGGTTGCCATAAGCACAGGGGGATAAAGGCTTTCTCTTTGAGGAGATATCAATCCAGAAAAGGCCTTGATCCCAGTGGTTGTTGAGTTACGATTGTCAACTTAATTTTTTACCCCGTGCCCCACACCCGAAACGAGGTGGAGACAATTCAGAAGGTGGAAGGTCTCTCGTTTGATGACTGCATGACTCTTGTCCCGGAAATTCGACTGGTCAAGAAAAAAATACTTTGCAAATACTTGTCCTAAATGTGGGGTGTTGTATGGGGATTTTGTTTTGCATGCTGAACCAGGCGCTCCGTTTTTTCCAACAGATGAGCAAGAAGCAAAAGCCCTCTATATGAAGGAAATACCATTAGCGAAACCGGTTACAATAAGAGCAATGAAGCAACACAGCACTGTTTTGAGCTATGAACAACTTCTTTAAATAGCAAACACGGATTATGTAGTCGTAACAGCATATTACGTATGTGCAATATTTGTTGTTCAACAGTAACAGAGTTATGAGCTATGCAGAACGAGCGCATGGACTCTGACCGGGAAAGCCAGGCCGTTTTTAGCTTTTGCATAGTTCTTCATAAAACTCTTTTTTGCCTTTGC
>JADFWI010000043.1 GCA_015222985.1 Pseudomonadota bacterium
ACAGTTTCACGAACGTAAGAAAGCCAAATTCGCCACGGAAAGCAAGTCGACCACCCTGCGCTTCAGTCCAGGTTATTGCGATTGGCCTGTGACAGATCAGAAAAAGCTCTTCGGCCTATTCGATTCAGAGTATACCGGGGTTGAGCTGCTCGATTCCTGCCTCATGCAGCCACGCAAGTCGATTTCAGGTCTCTTCGGAATATCGCACACCGAGCCTCCCCAAAACTCCCCCCCTTACAACCCCTGCCTGGACTGTAAAAAGACAGATTGCATAGCAAGAAGGACATAGGAAATAGCAGGGCCACAAAAGCCGTTTTGAACCGAGCAGTGAAGGACAGATGATGAAGGTGAGAAAAGGGTTGCCTGGGGGGCATTACAAGCCTCTGGCCGACAAAGACATTCAGAAAATACATGAAACAAGCCTCAAGGTCTTTGCCGAGGTTGGCGTGCAGGTGAACTCCTCTGCGGCCAGAGATCTCTTCCTCGCTACAGGAGCGGATGTGGATGAAAACAGCCACGTGGTCAAGGTTTCTCCGAGTCTGGTGGAGGAATTAGTCCACAAAGCCCCCCCTATTATTAGTCTTTGCGGCCGCGCGGAAAACGGGGATCTCGACTGCGAGATCGGCGGCAAGAATGTATACTTGGGCACTGGGGGCACTGCCTTGAACGTACAGGAGCCCGGAACTCAGGATTCCCGGAGAGCAATCCTTGAAGATATAGTGAACATGGCCCGCCTTGTGGACGCTCTGGATAACATCCATTTCTATATGCTTAACGTGTATCCCAGTGATCTCCCCGTGGAGGATGTGGACGTGAATCGCTTTGGCGCAGCGTTGAACCACACCCAAAAACACGTGATGGGCGGAGTCTATACAATAGAAGGAGTCAGAGACGTCATCAAGATGGCGGAAATCATCGCGGGCTCTGCCCAGAAACTGAGAGAGCGGCCCTTTATCTCCATGGTGACCTGCGTCATCAGCCCCTTTGTGCTGGATGAAAGCTATGCCGAACTCACCATGGAGGCGGCTCGCAACCGAATCCCGGTGGTGGTGCCAACAGAACCCCTTTGCGGCGCAACAGCGCCCATTACTCTGGCCGGGAACCTCGTTGTGCAAAACGTGGACACCCTTGCAGGCGTCATGCTGGCCCAGCTTGCCAATCCGGGCACCCCCACCCTGTACGGCTGTATCTCTTCCATCACCGACCTTCGCGACATGAAGTACCTTTCGGGCGCTGTGGAGATGGGATTGATGAACGCCGCTGCTGCCCAAATGGCCCAGTTCTACCGGCTTCCCTTTTATGCAACAGCAGGCATGTCCGATTCCAAGGTGAACGATGCACAGGCAGGATACGAGTCAGCCATTACCAGCCTGATGGTTGCTTTAGCGGGAGGCAATTTCATCCATGACGCGGCAGGCTTTCTCGAGTTTTGCATGACCGCCTCGTATGACAAGCTGGTTATCGACAACGAAATCATCGGCATGATCATGCGGGCCGTGGAAGGCATCCAGGTCAATGAGGAGACGCTGGCCTTCGATTTGATCAAAAAGACAGGGCCGGGAGGGCATTTTGTCTCTGCGCGCCACACGCGCCGGCACATGCGCTCTGAGCAATACGTTCCGCAACTAAGCGATCGCGAACAACGAGCACAATGGCAGGCCGCCGGGGCAAACGACGCTAAGGCTCGGGCCTGCGAAAAAGTCAAAGAGATTCTGAATAGGCCGAGGCAATCGGCTATTCCGTCAGAAGCAAGAAAACGGATAGGGACAGAAATCCCGGGATTGAGATCCTTTGTTATGGATTAGACTTTGAGGAAGCATCGGTGATCATCATCGGAGAAAAAATCAATGCCAGTCTGGCCGGCATCAAGGGCATCGTACTGGAACGGGACCGGACCGGACTCTTAGAACTGGCAAGAACTCAGGCTGCCGCGGGAGCCGACTTCATTGATGTGAACGTGGGCACAGGGGTGGGATCACGCGAGGACGAAATTTGCTCCATGCAATGGGCCATTGAGACTATCCAAGAAGAAGTGGAAACACCTCTTTGCATTGACAGCGCGGATTCCGCAGTGCTGGAAGCCGGACTCAAGGCGCGAAATGGAAGACCTAGCCTCATCAATTCGACGAAGGCGGAGGAAAATAATTTGGAACAGGTGGTACCCTTGGCCCGCCAATATGACACGCCTTTAGTCGGGCTGGCGATGGATAAGGCCGGCATCCCCAAGACTGTTGAGGGGCGTCTCCGCGCCTGCGAACAGATCGCAGCCGCTTGTGAAAAGCACGGGGTCTCCTCCGAGACATTATACCTGGATCCGCTGGTCATACCCGTCAGCACGGACATCAACCAGGGGCTGGTGACACTCAACACCATTGCAGATATCAAAAAGCAATTCCCTGCAGCCAAGACGGTCATGGGCCTTTCCAATGTCTCATACGGCCTGCCTGGCCGAACCGGGCTTAACGCAGCTTTTTTGCACATGGCGATTTACGCTGGCCTGGATGCGGCTATTACGGACCCATTGGACAAGGCCTTGATGGGCGCAGTGAAGATGGCCGAGGTGTTGGTGGGCAAAGATCGGCATTGCCGACGCTACACTCGGGCTTTTCGAAAATGAATGGAATTCGAGAGGAGCCATAATGGACACACAGCAACTTCTGGAGAAGGTGGCGTTCAATGTCACACAAGGAAGGGTTGTGGCTGAGGATGAGGGCTTCGATGAAGGCCTGGATGGCCAACCTGCGGTTACCGAACTGGTGGAAGAGGCCCTTGAGCAAGACATTAACCCCAAATCAATTGTCTTAGATGGTTTGACCCAGGCAATGGACGTTGTAGGGAAAAAATTTGACGAGGGAACGTATCTCATCCCGGACATGCTTGCATCAGCCGAGTGTGTGGGAGCTGCCATGGACATCCTGAGTCCCCATCTTGTCAAGGCGGGCGTGGAAAGCAAAGGCAAGTTCATTATCGCCACCGTGGCCGGCGACCTCCACGACATCGGCAAGAATATCGTCTCAATCATGCTGAAAGGCGCAGGTTACGAAGTTGTAGATCTGGGCGCCGATGTGGCCACTGACCAAATCATAGAAGCCGTAAGGAGCAACCAGGCCCCTTTCCTGGGGCTTTCAGCGCTTCTCACGACTACCATGCGGGTCATGGGAGATGTTGTCGCGAAGCTCGAAAAAGAGGGGCTTCGCGATACTGTGAAGGTGCTCATCGGTGGGGCGCCAACGTCCCAGGATTTTGCCAACCAGATAGGCGCCGATGCATACTGCAAAGATGCCTTTGAGGCGATTGCTGTGCTGAAAGACGTC
>JADFWI010000346.1 GCA_015222985.1 Pseudomonadota bacterium
GCTGCCATAAAACTGTGTATCTGGGCTTCCATTTGGTCGTCAGTAAATGAATTAATGCTCAACGCGTGTCGATAGCAGGTTGCAGCACATACGCCGCACCCCTTGCACGCCACGGTTATGACATTAACCTTGCGGCCTTCATCGGTTGTCGTTATCTCCAGGGCATTGTAAGGGCAAAGCGCCACACAGAGGCCGCACCCGCGACAGGCGTCCTTGTCAACAAGGCATGTTACAATCGGTTCAATCTTTACCTCACCCTGTGACAAGGGAATAGACGCGCGGGACGCCGCCCCCAGGGCCTGCATAATGCTTTCACGAACATCCTTTGGGTAGTGTGCGCTGCCACAGATGAAAATGCCATCAGTTCCACAATCAAGCGGCCTAAGCTTCACATGGGCCTCAAGGAAAAACTTGTTTTTGTCCAGGCCTGCCCTGAAGAGGTTGCCCACCTTAACCCCGTCTTCAGTCCCCACCAGCGGCGTTGACAGTACTACCATCTCCTGTGGGATTTCGAGCTCTGTGCCCATCAGTTGGTGGAAGACAGTCACCTTGTTTTCTTCAACCACGGGTGGCTGTTTAGGATCATACTTGACAAACCGGACACCGAGCTCTTTTGCCTTGCGAAGTTGGTCTTCGTTTTCAACCCCGTACATCATGAGATCTCGGTACAGGATATGAACCTTCGCCTCCGGATTCATCTCCTTGATCAGGATGGCATTCTTAATACCGATCGCACAGCATATACGGGAGCAATATTGTCTCTCCGGGCTTCTTGCGCCAACGCACTGGATAATCACCACATTGTTGGCATCGACCTTGCCAGCCTTGAATCTTTCCTCCAGTTCCCACTGGGTAATCACCTTCTCGCCATCATATCCGTACATACCCTCGGGCACGAGGTTCCCCGCGCCAGTGGCGATAATGACCACACCGAGCCTCACGTCTTTGCTGGTGCCGTTGGCGCTAAAGGTTACATCAAACTTGCCGATAAAACCTTCCACTTTTTCAATGGTAGCGCCTGTGTAAATCTCGATATTGGGGTGATCTTCGGCTTCTTTGATTTTGGCGTTTATGACCTCAGATGCATCCGCATCCATGGGGGCCAGCTTGTACAAAGACCGAAGCATGCCTCCCAGCTCTTTTTCCTTTTCCAGCAGGATTACCGGAAAACCCCTGTTGGCAAGAGATATAGCAGCAGTGAGACCGGCAATCCCACCGCCAATCACCAGAGCCTTGACCTCAACCTCAGATACAATAATCTCCTGGGGTTCAAGAAGCGCTGCCTTTGCTGCCCCCATGCGGATCAGATCCCTGGCCTTGGCCATGGATGATTCGGCCAATGACTTATCCTGGTGGACCCAGGAACACTGGTCTCTGATATTGACCATTTCAAAGAAATAAGGGTTCATGCCCGCCTCCTCACAAACTGACCGGAAAAGAGGCTCGTGCGTACGGGGCGAACAAGAGGCGACTACGACCCGATTAAGGTTTTGCTCCTTGATGCCTTTCTTGATTTCATCAAGACCTGCGTCCGCACACGTATAAAGATTCCACGGGGCATACACGACATCAGGCAGCGTCGAGGCATATTCTGCCAATCCCTCCACATCCAGAGCACCCGCGATATTGCTGCCGCACTTACAGACAAATACGCCTATTCTAAGTTCTTCTTCCAAGGGACTTCTCCATCTGTTTGATATTTGTTATTTGTTATTCGTTCCCCGATTTCTACACTCCGCACTCCGCATTCGAACTGCTGCTAGCCTCCCGCCACCACCTCGGCTGCCCTGCAAGCAGCACTGCTCGCCTGGGCCACCGACTCCGGTATATCCATAGGCCGCTGGGCACACCCGCACACGAAGATGCCGGGCACGGTAGTATCCAGTGGGTTGAGCAGATCTGTTTTAAAAAACCTGTTTTCATCCAGGTCCGCGCCGAGCATCTCGGCCATTTTTTCTATCCCCTTTGGGGCTTCACACGCCACGGCCAGGATGGCCAAGTCAACTGTCATGTGCTTCGTAGTCTGAGAGGTGGTCTCTTCGTACCAGATAATCGGGTTTTCGTTCTCATCTTGTGTAATTTCAGCAACACGGCCACGAACATAATGAAGACCAATCTGTTCTGCCCCGCGCACCTTGTATTCCTCAAAGCCCTTACCAACCGTGCGCAGGTCCATATTGAATATATACGCCTCGGTCCTGGCATCATGGTCCTTGGCCATCATCGCTTCTTTGAGGCTATGCATACAGCAATAACTTGAACAATACTTATTGAAACGAAAGTCCCGAGACCCCACACACTGGATGAAGGCAAGCCTTGTTGCGATGTCGAACTTTTCAGCCTTGGCTTTGAGTTCCTCTAATTCCTTGGTCGCCTCCTGAACACTCTCGTATTGCTTTGCCCATTTTGGAAACTCATCCCCGTCCGATATGTTTCCGGCTGTAAATTGCTTGTAAAAATCATCAGATGACATCTTGTGTTTCTTTTCGTAACTGGCCAGGCTCTTTGACGATTTCTTGAGTTTCTTTTCGCTGGTCTTGATAAGGTGATGGTCTCTTATGTCCGAGAGCCTTTCCACATGACCTTCCGTTGGCCCGCTCGCGCTCAACAGACGCTCAAATTCCATGGCGTTGACAACATTTGGCAGCCTGCCGTAGCCGTATTCCGGTATCCTTGTGGCATCAAAAAGATCATACCCGGTCGAAAGGATGATCGCGCCCACATTTAGCTCAAGGATTTTATCTTCCTGCTTATAATCTATGGCCTTGGCTTCGCAGACTTTTTCGCAGACACCACACTTTTTGCCCTGAAAAGTCCGACAAGAATTGGGATCTATACAGAAGACAGAAGGGATACCCTGGGCATAGAATTTGTAGATCGCTTTTCGCTTTCCCAGCCCCAGCTCGTACTCATTTGCTACAGAAGTCGGACATTTCTCGGCACAGGCACCACACCCCGTACACAAATCCTCGTTGACGTAGCGGGCCTTTTTTCTCACGGTAACAGTGAAATCACCCTTGGTCCCCGTGACTTTTTCTACCAGACTGTATGCTAAGAGGTTGATCTTGGGATGCCGACCGACATCCTGAAGCTTTGGCCCAAGAATTCAGATGGCACAGTCATTCGTAGGAAAGGTCTTGTCCAACTGGGCCATCTTGCCGCCGATGCACGTCTCCTTTTCGATCAGATGGACCTGCAGGCCCATGTCCCCCAGATCAAGGGAAGCCTGCATGCCGGCTATCCCACCACCAATGATCAATATATCCTTGTTCACGAGAACTTGCCCTCCTTACCCGGTTTCCTGCGGTTTCGCACCGTTCATGGCAGAAACGACCATCTCGGTGAGATCTTTTATCTTGATATCAATACCTTCTATAAAACTTGCGGCACAATTAAAATGGATATTACACTTGGGGCAAGTAGTAATCAGGGTGTCTGCCCCTGTTGCCATGGCCTCTTTCAATCTCTCACCCTGAATCTCCCTCGAACAGGTGGAGCAATTTATCCAGCCGGTAGTCCCACAGCAAACTGAGTTGTCGCGGCTCCTTTCCATCTCTGTAAAGGAGGTGGCAACCCCGTTTATGATGTCACGCGGGCTGTCATATATACCCGCCATCCGTCCAAGCCGGCACGGATCCTGGTACGTCACCCTGCCATTCGATTTTTCTAATCCGAATTCCCCGGCCTTTAATTTCTCAGCCAGAAAATCATAAAATTGGACAACCTCAAAACCGAGGTCCCCGAAGTATTTTGTATAATACTCCTTGAAGATAA
>JADFWI010000347.1 GCA_015222985.1 Pseudomonadota bacterium
AAGGTCAATGATGCTTCACTTGTAACATCGGGGGCAGTGAAAATCACCTGTGCTGCTTCTGTATTAGAAAGCGTTACGGGTGTTCCTCCTATTTGTGTCCAACAATATGAAACAACGGTACCGTCCGGATCAAAAGTATTAGAACCGTCCAACGTTACCGTATTTCTTTCCTTCACGGTTTGATCAGGTCCCGCGCTTGCCGTGGGCGCCTGGTTTATGTTGGACACATTTATGATCACCGTGTCGGAATCAGAGAGTCCACCATCATCTTCGACCGTCAATTCGAAAATCAATGCTTCGCCCGTCACACTGACGGAAGGTGCAACAAACGTTGGTTGGACGGATGCAGGGTCAGATAAGAATATTTCAGTTCCAGCCTTTTGAGTCCAGTTATAGCTCAAGACTGTATAGTCCGGATCTAGTGAGTTAGAACCGTTGAGTGTAACAAGTGTCCCTTCATCAACCGTTCGATCGGGCCCTGCGCTCGCTGTAGGGGCATTGTTATTCGATTCTTGAAAACAGACTTCGGTGGAATCTCCACTCTCGTTTCCAGCGGCATCAAATGCTCTGGCAATAAAACAGTATTTTATCGAATCATTCAGGCTATAGATCGTACAGACCGTATCACTACCTTCCCAGGCGGGCTGATTATAGTCATAAATCTGTCCATCTTCTCGGTGGTAGATGCGATAGCCGGCCAGGTCAGGCTCTATATTGGCTTCCCAGGAAAGGGTCACATCCGCCGGATAAGAAGTTATCGGGGCAAATAATACAAGAAAGGCAATCAAAATGATGACAAGGGATGTATGACCCGGAACAAGGTGAACACAGTTATTTTGAGACTTTTTTGTCGAATAGCCTGACATCAAAGCACCTCCTGAATCTCACCTGCCGCACGTCACGCAGCTCCAAGAGGTGCTACCCACGCCGGCAGCCCTGCTGCCCTATCCTGAACTATTTGGACTTAGGCCAGCGGCTTTGCGTCCCACCCTTTCGAGTGGTTTGCCTTTTTCGAGTGTACGTCGTTGATATATGTTTCTCGTAAAAGCACACAAGTTATGTCAGAAAGGCAGGGGCAAGTGTGCCCCCTGCCTTTCCAATTCACGACACGTCTTTGCCACTATACTAGAAAGTTCTTCTCGCCATTCGCTGACGGATTATCCCGTCTATTATATCCATCAGCGATACAGCGTTTTGTCCTTAATTTGGGTAAAATCGGACCTGCAGTAATTTTACTCCGTTGTTGTTTGTATTCCAAAGATAGGTGACAAAGTCCCCAATATTAAACACCCATTCATCCGTATATTCGTGGCAATAACCTAGCAGCGAAGTGTATCCCTCGGGACATGATGACATCAAGGTTTCAGTATCCACAGTAGCGTCAACGCACTCATCAAAGATACCATCACCCGTTAAGTCTATACAACACAGTTCCCTTGTCTCTTCATACGCCAACGGTTCGTACAAGTAACAAACAGTCCCGCTCCAGAGAAAAAGCCCGCTGATATCAATGGCTTTCGATTTTCCTTTTTTGCGCGTAAAGCTTACAGAGGATGTTTCAAAACCGTTATCTGTAACGAGTCCGAGATATACCAGATTATTTCCATTTTCATCCTCAACTGCTACCAATTCAGGACTTATTTGAATATCAGGCTCATCGGTTGGTTTAGCCAAGGCTCTTGCGTACACCCGGTATCCCCGCTCATTTTTCGGCAACTGAATAACGGCACCGTCTCCATCGAAACCAGCACAAGGATCTGTCACCCTGAGTTCTGTAATTGCTTCGGCCTTTTTACCTTTTCCAGATTCCATATAGATCTCGATGCCGTCCCCATTTTCAGGCACAAAAAGTGCGTTGCCATAGATGAGATTTCCAAACTCGTCATATTCTTGATCTGGGCAGTTAAATCCGGCCTTCTTTCCAATAATGTTCAAGTTGTAATGTTCTCCACTCGGAAAACCGTTGGGATTTACTTTTTGGCCAGGCTTTGTCGCCAGTGACAAACCAGCCATAAACAAAAATGCGGTGAATAACGTAATTAACTGTACACTCTTTTTTTTCATTGGTTGTGCCTCCTCTCTACTCCAAAGATCATTTTTTTCCCTGCACATCGGCCGATGGGAAATCTTCTCCAAAAGACTTAATCCTCTGTGATTGCTTCAGCCAAGCAAACGGTCGAGGCGCAATGGAAAAGGGAGTTCAGCAAAACCTGTGCCATGTAGCTTCCACCCTTATTTACATAACCCTTGGCTTATCCAGGTGATGAACGACTTACCAGATTGTAACCGTAATTGCAGTAATATGGCAGTGGCGTGCATTTTAATTACTATCCTTTGTGCTTTGTGTCGAACCAACCAGGTCGTCATAAAGAACTAAACGCTCCCAAGGCTTCAATCTTGTCTTTTTTGGTAGGAGCAAATTGGTATTGTGAATATGGCTATTTGAATATATTAAACCTGAATGTGGCCAAATTAACGTGCAAATCACAATACTTAAGAAACTCCGCACTTCCGCAAAGCGTGCCGGCATCGCGATGAGTTTTCTTACTCCTGCATAGCTATTCCTTTGTTTATAATCTTACCTTTGTTGAGCAACTTAACGATATTCACCTTTGGCACGCCCATTGCTCTATTAAGGATTAGTGCAAGATTATCTTGGCAAAGGTAACGAAAGAAAGAGATTAATGGAATAAGGGGAGCCGGCGATGTGGTCAAAATATATGGAACACTTTGAGACTGCGCTGGAAGTAATCAATAATGGTCTTACAGAATGTCCAGCATGGCCGGTAATCAAAGATCCGCTTTTCATAGCAATCTTTATAGGCATACTGTGTATTTTGGTGCTTCGGCGAACGTATAAAGCTGTGGTGGCATTGATATCTGGCCTTGTACTTATTGTGATATGCCAAAGCACTTTAATAAATTTGGTCGTCCCCGATTGTTTTACCAACAAATTGCCCATTTTTGTTGTAGGCTTCATAACCGTTGCAGCAGTCAACGCCTATTTTCTGCTAATTCGAGATTAAGGAGGGTTTTGCTATGTGTTTCGATAAGCAAGAGCGAAACGTCATAGACGATTGTCTGCAGAAATTGGCGTCTTTAATGGTTACTTTTCGGACATATAGCGCAAGGCACATTGTTCTGTCATATCTGTGTTTTTGATTTCAGCTTGCCGATTATAACTCGCTGCAATGGATCTTGATGCTAAACACCCCGTAATTCTTTTAGATTATGGTCTGAAGCCTTGACGTTTGTCTATTTCTGCCGCCCGAAACTGCGAATCCTTGACAGAAGATGCGATCTCCTGTAGAAATCTTTGCGTAACTTAATAAAATCACGATTAAAACTCATGGCAAGGGATCGCCAATCAATTTTTCTAAGACGCCATTATCGTATAGCGGTATAGAATCTATGACTCTCATGCTGCGTTCCAGTTCTTGGCCTGGGAACATATGTCTAATGGGAATCCCGTTGTGCTAAGTTCGTAAACTGGACATCATTTTCTCAAAGATTGCCCACATTTTCGGCAATTCTTGATATCTGATCTTCTTTGCCCGATGACCATAGACGACGAAACGTCTCGAACAGAAAGGTCAAGCTTTTAATCAAGAAATGTCACTGCTAATATTCTATCTCCTTATCGCCCTATTCTTTTCATTCTTATGTTCACTCCTGGAATCCATGCTACTCTCCGTCAGCCACTCTTATGCAGTAGTCCTAGAAAAGAAATCTCCCAGAACGGGACGCAGGCTTGATCGGTTGAAACGAGACATTGATAGACCCCTTGCTGCAATTCTCAGCCTGAATACCATTGCGCACACAGTAGGTGCAGTCGGAGTGGGTGCCGAGGCAGCAAAGTTGTTTGGCAGTGCGTCCGTCGGTGTCGCTTCAGCAATATTGACATTGCTCATTCTGGTTTTCTCTGAGATTATCCCAAAAACTCTGGGCGCATTGTACTGCCGAGAGCTCGCTCCGGTTGGAACCTTCATGATCCATTGGCTTACCTGGGGACTTTATCCCTTGGTTGTACTTTCTCAAAAAATAACCCAATTGTTAGTTGGCCGAAGCAATTCTGCTCTTGTTAGTCGGGAGGAGTTCTGCGCCCTGGCAGATCTGGGAGTTGAAGAAGGCGCAATCCTGGAATCCGAGTCGCGAATTCTCCAAAATGTGATGCGGTTTAGTTCACTCAGAGCTAGGGATATCATGACCCCGCGTTCGGTTCTATTTACCCTTCCGGAAGACATGTCCATTGGAGAAATTCTCGCAAATAGAGTCGAATTACGATTTTCCCGGATTCCCATCCATCCACGCGAGGGAGAAGGTATCGGCTATTACATTCTCAAAAATGAGGTTCTTTTAGCTGCTGCGTACGATGAGAGAGAAAAGAGATTAGTCCAATTAGGAAGGAAAATTCTGGTTGTCCCCGAAACGGTTTCCTTGCCCCGCTTATTTGAGAAGTTCCTACATCGGAGGGAACTCATTGCTCTGATAGTGGATGAACATGGCGGCGTTTCTGGCATCGTTACTATGGAAGATATTTTAGAAACCATCGTCGGCATTGAAATTGTTGACGAAACAGACGAAACAGTAGATTTGCAGCGTCTGGCCCGACAGCGATGGGAAAAACGTGCCAGAGCGCTGGGGCTAATTCCAGATTCAAAGGATGCATCGTCCTGACATCAGGTTACACGCCCGCTGGCTCATCAAGATTTCGCCCAAGGGTTTGCACAGAATTGGCGGTATCATGTAGGGATCTCTGACGAAATGGTCTAACTGGCGGTAAGATATTGAAAGTCGCCCTCAGGCTCGCATTGCCTCAGATACTATCGCGACATCCGAATGGTGCAAGCTGTTGGCGTCCAATGCCTCCCTGCTATTTGAGTTCTGTTGGAGATTAGTGCCTATGTGAAAATTGGCACGACTTGTGAGTTCTGCAATGGAGTTTGATGCTGAACACCCCGCAATTCTTTTAGATCTTGTTCTAAAACCTTTATGTTTGTCTATTTGCGCCACCCGTAACCCTTCATCATCTCTATAAAATCATCCGTCACAGGGACAGCATTAGTCGCCTATATAGCCACCAGAATCCCGCTATATCTTTCTTTTCCTATCTAACTGCCCGCCTATAATAGACATGCTGGGACTTACTGGCCGAAGACCTTTTTGATCCTGTTCGATAGCTTGGCAGATTCCAGTTTGGCGAACTCCTGAAGGAGCTTTTCCTGTTTCTTACTCAGGCCGGTGGGGGTCTTGATCATAGCCTGAATGATC
>JADFWI010000348.1 GCA_015222985.1 Pseudomonadota bacterium
CCTTTTTCCTTTGCGGGATCTTGCGATATATTTTCTCCAACAATTGGAATGAAATCCATTAAGAGCAAAATACATGCCACAGCAAATCTCGCAAAATGCGGTTGACTAATCCTGCAAAAAATGATAGTGGGGGCATGTCATGGGTATTGTTAGATATCTCTGCGGCCAGTTACCATTTCCCTTAATCCGTCACCGTTTTCGAACCTGGCGGCTGCGAACAAAACTTCTGGTGGCATTGATCCCCTCCGTGGTGATTATTCTCATTATCACCGGCTACATAACTGCTTGGTTTTCACTCAGATTTCTGAACGACGCCGTAAAAAGGAGTCTTGAGATCCAGACAGTCTCAGTTGCCCGCGAGTTCGAGGTTTTTCTCAAACAGTGCAAAGAGGATCTGCTGATCATCGCGGAAGGCCCCATTGCGAGACAGGCACTGCGTCGTCACCTTGAATCTCGCAGGACCATAAGCGGAAGGCCTTACAGGGAGCTTGCCTACATCTCGGAAGGGGAGAGTGAGAATATCTTCTTCAAGGCTGCCGAGGGCCACATATCTTATGTTCAGGCCAAAGATGTAGCCAAGATCAGCCCGAGCCCTTTCCTTTTGTCAGATAGTGTCAGAGAGTTGAAGGGCGGGGAGGTCTGGATCTCTGACATCATTGAAGTTGTGTATCCTTTTGGAGAGCAAAACCGTGCTGGCACTAAGGCGGCAACGATCATTCGATTTGCAGCTCCTTGCTATGATGAAAACAATTCACGGGCAGGGGTCTTGCTCCTTTCTGTTGACGCTCACCATCTTGCGAAGATATTCTCTCAATTCAATTCTCCGCTGTCGCCAGAGTTTGCCCGCACGGTTAGTCCGGGGTCGCGATACGGCTATTTTTTTGATAAGGCAGGATGGATTCTCTTTCACTCAGAAAAGACCACGGGGGCGTTCCAGGAGCCGCCTGCCGAGCCTGCCCTGGCCGAGATAAATGGAGCCATGGTCAAGAGAGGTGGTCTGGGATATGCTTTCAGGCCGGGCTCTGCAGATAAGAATTATTGGAAAATCCTTGAACAAGTCCGTGGTGGAAGACATGGATCGATTAAGATGATCGACCTGGGAGACTACGGCCGGCCATCGAGGAATCCTCACTGGCACGGCTATGCGCCTATTCGTTTCGGGGTTTCCTCAGAAGGAAAACCTGTGGTCTTTGGCGGCGTTGTTCTTTGCGACAGAAGCAACCTTACGCTTTGGGCCGGATACAAACAGATCGATGTGATGTTTCTCGTGACGGTGTCAACCACTATTATCATCTCTATTCTGATCTTTGGGCTGAGCCGCATCATTACGAGGCCCATTCTCGATCTCTCCGCAGTCGTAAACCACATCCAGAAGACAGGAAAATTGCAGGAAATCACACTACCGGAATATGATGATGAGACAAGCGGCCTTCAACGGGCTATCAACAATATGATCATTACCTTAAAAAAACAGATGGAAGAGATCCGGCTCAAAGACGAAAGGATCCAAAAGGAAAGCGAGAGGGAGACTGCCCGGCTGGGAGAAGAGGTGAATGCCCTGCGCAAACGCCTTGAATCTCACGAGATTGAAGAGATAGTCGGCTTTGGGCCGGTCATGGATTCCCTGAAAGCCAATATCCTGAGGGCCGCTTCAGTGGATGCCGATGTCCTGATCATCGGAGAAACCGGTAGCGGCAAGCAACTGGCCGCAGAAGCAATTCACAAACACAGCAGTCGATCCCAAGGACCTTTTATTTCAATAAACTGCGGGGCCCTGGATGAAAACCTTCTCTTGGATACCCTCTTTGGCCACGTGAAGGGAGCCTTTACCGAAGCCAGGGGCGACCGGAAGGGCGCTTTTTTGACGGCAGAAGGCGGAACCTTGTTTCTGGACGAGATCGGAACCGCCTCACCAAGGGTTCAGCTTGCGCTTTTAAGGGCAATTTCCATGCGAAATATCAAACGCCTGGGAAGCGATGCCGAGATTCACGTCAATGTCCGGCTGATTACCGCAACCAATGTGGAGTTAAGCAAATTGATCAAACAAGGCCTTTTTCGGGAAGACCTCTACTACCGGCTGGAAGTCATAACCATCCACACCCCTTCCTTGAGGAATCACAAAGAGAACATCCCGGTGTTGGTAAAGGACTTCTTGAACCAGGCAGGCCGCCTCATGAACAAGGAAGACGTTGGCATCACCAAGGGAGCCCTGGAAAAGATGAAGAATTATCACTGGCCGGGCAATATCCGTGAACTAATGAATTGCGTAACCCGGGCCGTGGCCATGGTGGACGGGAAACTCATACACGTGGACGACATAGAACTGGGTGGAGAGGAACCGGTTCGCTTTCCCGAAAAGACCGTCGCGGAGGATGGATCTCAAGCGGTCAGGCCGTCTGAGCCACCGGCTCACGTCAGTGATGCAATGATCCCCCTTGACCTCAATACCCGTCAGAAAAAGGCGTTTCCGTTTATCCTCCAGAAAAAAGAAATCACACGATCGGAATACCAGGACGTTGTTGGAAACAGCCTCCCATCCCGAACAGCTCTTTACGACCTAAGCGACCTGGTAAAAAGGGGTTTCCTGAAAAAGACCGGCCGCGGCCCGGCTACGCGCTATTATCTCGCCAAATTGCCTGATTCTGCCGAATAAATGTGCCAGCTTGCGAGATAATGGCGTGGCTGGCGATCCTGTGGCAGGACTAATAACATCTGAATAAAAAAAATGCCTAAAATGCGCTAAAATGCCTAAAGTTAAGGATTTCCCAGTCATCGCTCTAGCACAACGTTTCATAAAAGCCTTTTCAATTTGTCATTTCGATCAAAGGGAGAAATCTTATGCTTTCGGCATGTTACATGAGAAAGATTTCTCGCTTCGCTCGAAATGACAGGCTGAAAACGAACTGACCAAGTTGCAAATACTTCTTATGAATCCATCAAGTACGAACTTATTCTCTTCATTTTAGGCATTTTTGGCACTTTAGGCAATTTAGCGCATTTCTCCTCCTACCCCGGACTCCTATCAACCGTCTTTCTTGCTTCTGCCTTGCGGAGTCTTTCGTCTCTGGCTGCTTTCAGTTCATAGGCCTCATCGATCTTTTCCATCAGTTCCTCAATATCACACGGCTTCATAAGGTACTCGTGGGCTCCCAACCTCATTCCCTCCACGGCAGAATCAACCGAGGCGTGGCCGGTAAGCATGATCACCTCAGTTCCGGGACTGATTTTCTTGAGTTCCTGCAAGGTTTCTATGCCATCCAATCCCGGCATTCTCACATCCAGGACAACCACATCATAAGGCTTGCTTTTGACCTCCTCGATTGCCTCCATTCCGCTGTGCACACCGACTACGTGCAGTTCCCTTTCGGCCAACCGCCTGGTCAGGGTCTTAACGAATCTCTCCTCGTCATCCACAAGCAATACATTTGGTTTTGGCATCTCTATTTCTCTCCTCTCTTCAGTTCCAAGGGAAGGTTGATGGTAAAAGTCGTCCCCTCGCCGACCTCGCTGGCAACAGTAATATCTCCTCCCAATTTTTCAATGATCCCGTGACATATGGAAAGCCCCAATCCGGTCCCCTTCCCCGCGGGCTTGGTTGTAAAGAACGGGTCAAAGATCTTGGTCAAGTTCTCTTTCGGTATGCCTGGCCCGGAATCACTGACTCTAATGTCAATCGAATCGCCATCACCTATCGCTGTTTCAATCCTTATTACCCCGCCCCTCTTAATGGCATCCCTGGCGTTGTTAATCAGATTCAAAAACACCTGCCGCAACTGGGAAGGATCACTGTAAATGAGAGGCAACCTGTCATGGTACTGTCTGGCGATTTCTATGTTGCTGAGTGTGGCCTCCCTGTCTGCCATGCGAATGACTTCTTCAATCAATTCGTTTATGTTCACATCTTTGATAACAGATTCCGCCTTCCGCGCAAAACTCAGCAGCTTGTGGGTGATCTCTTTGCCTCGACCGGCCTGCTTGGAGATCTCCCGCAGAGAATCCCTGAAATCGTCCATTTCTTCCAGGCCTTTCAGGCTGTCCCGCTTCAAAAGGTCCTGCATCCAACCGGTCTCTTGACCGATTATGGCCAGAGGATTGTTTATCTCGTGGGCGACTCCGGCGGAAAGCTCACCAACGGAGGCCAGTTTTTGAGACTGTATGAGCTGGTCATCCAGAATCCGTTTTTCCTTATCTGCTGTTTCAATCCTGCGCACTAGAAGCCTTGTGGTCAGAAAGCTGACCACGGCCACCAAAAAGGCGCCAAGGATAAACCCTGCTATGGCTATGTTCCTCGTCTTATAAAGTTCGGCAAAGGCCTCATCAACATCCTCTTGGACTATCAATAACCAGGGCCTGTGTTTCATCCAGGTCTTAGCCCTGAGAATCTTCTGTCCGTTCTTGTCCTTGACTTCCGAAAACCTGACGCCGTCAAAGGGCGTCAGGTCTAAAGAGCTCAGTTCGATCTTTTCCATAATACCTGCGCCCGTTCTGGGCCGGGTCTGATAATGGCCATCCTTGTTCACAATAAAGGCCTCTCCGCTGCGTCCGAGCCGGACATTTTCCACAACAGTGCCGAACCTGCCCGCATCCACCGTAGCCCTCAGGATCCAGTTGTTCTTCCCGTCTGTCTGCTTAACGGCAATGATAAGGTGTGGAAGCTGGCGGAAACCAAGGAAAACGTCGCTTATGAATATAGTCTTTTCCATGACTTGCTTAAACCAGGGCGCATTGCTGTAATTCTTGCCAAGCAAATCATAGGCGCCTATGTAGGCCAGGTGGTCGCCCTTCGAGTCTATGACCCCCAAATCCTCAAAGGCATGTTTGTATTCCTTCTGCAGGCTATCGAACACGTTTTGCAAAATCTCTCTTTGCACAATCTCGTCAAATGGTTCGAGATGCGTTGCCATCTTCATTGCTGCGGTTATCTCATTCAGGAATCTCTCTATGGATTCATTGTGGTGAATCACCAGAGATTTCAGTTCCGTAGTCACCTTATCTCTGATGGAGGTCCGGTACTCATAGTACACGCCCCCGCCTATAACCACCAAAGGTATGGCCGCTGCCACGAACAGAATAATTATGATATGCCGGTAGAGTCCACCGTATGAGGGACTCTGTTGTCCGGTCATCCCGACTTCCTTTCCGCCGTTATTAGTAAAAATCCTGGCCCAGAGGACCAGGCTTTGGTTATCCCCAGAGGGGATTTGCTTTGTTGGAAGTTCATTGAATTATTGAA
>JADFWI010000349.1 GCA_015222985.1 Pseudomonadota bacterium
ACAATAGCCCCCAGAACAATCTGCAAGCCTCGTGTGAGCGGAGAGGGATAAATCAAGGGAAGGATGTAATGCTCAACAAGCCCCAAATTGTAACCGGTCGCTCCGCTTTTCACACGTAGCCAATCCTCAAGCGGCGTGAGTGGGCACACCCAGCCGGTAAATTCGATTATCACAGCCCACAGGGCAACTGGGACGTGTATCCATGCCACGCGCCGCCACTTGAGAACACAAAACCCCCCGAAGACTGAGAATAAAGCAAAGATAAAATGTGCCAATACGACCAGATCGGCCAGAAGACGATAGAGCATTGCCTGTCTTCCCTTTCAAGCGTTGCCCTGCTTACACCTTCGGCAGCCGCCAGATAATCATGCTTTTTATCATGGGAAACAGGACATTACAACTCGGAATTCTCCGACATCTTTTCGAGAGCCTCTTCTGACGCAATTGACAGATTTTTCCAGGAATGATAAGTTATCGACTACATTTCAAACCGACCTCCTACAGCCAATGGACATGACCTGGTGACAGACCCTCAAGCCGACTTGGCCATTCACTACTTTGACTACTTAGCCAAATGCTTTCCCGTGATGTGTGCCAGTGACGAATTCCACTTTCTTCCTCGTGCCCAGGCCGCCAGCCGGTATTACGACAAGGTTGATAATCTCAATGCAGATGCTATCGACGAATGTCTCTTTACTCTGAAAAACACCCAAAGGGAATTCGATCTCCTGGCCACTCAGGAGAATGACCTGGAAAAGCTCACGAACCTTGAACTGCTGAAGGCCAATATTGCAGGGATTCTAATAGAGCTGGAAATAAAGGAGTCCTGGCGTCACAATCCTTTGCTCTACTTAAAGATCGCCTTTATTGGACTCGATCACGCCTTGGAAAAGCCTGCCTCAGAGCCGAAGGAGCGGACGGAAAGGGCCTTGGCCCGCCTGCAAGCCATTCCCCGGCTACTCCAACAGGCCATTGACAATATTGACAGCGTGCCAAAGGCATATCAGCAGGCCAGCCTGGAGATGATCAGTGACTGTAAGGACTATCTTAACGAAATCACTAATGGTTTCGCTGACAGGAGTGGCAGGCACCTGACAGAGGGATTGAAGAAATCCTGCTCCTCTCTGGATGCCCTTGACAAATTCCTGAGGTCCATTTCTCCTATTCCGAACGGACAGTTCATTGTTTCCGCCCTTGAAGCCACACTAAAAGAACATTTTCTGTCTGCCCGGAGTCTGCCCGAGGTATTTCAGATTGCCGAGGAAGAATGGCAGGACAGTCTAGAGCAACTGCAGAGGCTTCAAGCAAATATAGATCCCGGAAAATCCTGGAGAGAGTTGTACCATGCCTACTGTCCGTCAGATATTGAAAATCTGGAAACCATCTCCCTCTACCAATATGAAATAGACCGATTGGGTTCGTTTTTCCGCGAGCACGGTTTTAAGGACGTTGGATTGAACCTCTCCTTGGAACTTTGTGAAACACCCGCTTATCTGCGGTCTGTCCGTGGCCCGGCTTCTTTTAGCGCTGCCTTTAGCACAGATGTCAGGGAAAAGGATTTCTTCTATATGACAACCCGGCGGCCACAGCACAGGGGTCAAGAAGCCGGAGACCTCCTTAGAAAACGCCTTCATCGCGAATACAAATTCCTTGCCGCCCATGAAACCTTTCCGGGCCACCATTTGTTGGATTCTGTTCGAAGAAGTCTCGAGAATCCGGTGCGACGCCAAATTGAGTCACCACTTTTCTACGAAGGCTGGGCCTATTACGCTGAATCGCTGTTGAGCGAGTACGGCTATGTTGAAACTCCCATAGAATTCCTGGTCGATTGCAAGCGACGGCTGTGGAGGGCCGCGCGATGTCAAATCGATGTTGGTTTAAACACTGGCATGCTTACCAGGGAAGATGCTATAAGATTGCTGACGACAGCGGGATTCACCCCTGAAGAGGCCCATCACCAGATAGACCATTTCGGACTTAACCCTGGTTATCAATTGTGCTACACGTTGGGCCGTTATGAAATTATGCAACTGAAAAGGACCTATGAAAGTAGAATGGGTCGCGATCAGTTTCACAGACAACTCCTGGAAGGAGGCGAACTTCCCTTTCAGCTCATTGAAAAGCGGCTTCAGAGCCTGAATGACGGAAATGGAACGAGGAGGAGTAATTGAAAGCATTTGGTGGATACCACTCTGAATGGAATCTCGGTAGCCCGGGCGGGTGGGATTATCAACGCATTACCCAAATCATCGGCAAGGCAGTCTGGCTTAGACTCAATGAAATCCGTCCAATTGAAGTGGATCTGGACTTTGACCATCCGATGCTATTTCCGGTAGACAGGTTTGTGGAGATGCTGGTTCAGGCCCACAGGTCTCGTGATGGCAACGATGCAAAGTTGATTGCCGTGGTGGCCGAAGAAGAGACCCTGGAAAGTGTGACAGAAAACAGGAATCTGGCCGAACGCCTCAGTGGCATCGATGGCATCTCCGGGGCGTTGATGGCTCCCCATGAACTCGAGTCGAAAAACGGAAAGGTCTGCTGGCAGGGTGAGCCCGTTTCAGTGATCTTTATGGATTTCAACACAGATGTGCTGCTGGCCCTGCACCGTGAGCAAAACCTCTCACCCCTGTTGCAGGCCGTTCGAGAGAAACGGGTCATCAATCCTCGTGGCACCGAACCCATTAACGTGAAGAGCATGTTTGAAGTCATCACCACTTCCCATGGTAACCGATTTCACGCCGACATAGTGGAACGAACCCCCTGGACGCGTCAGTTCTATCCGCGCCGCACCAATGGTCCCAATGACGAAGAGATCCACGATCTGATCGAATGGACCCGGTCTCACTGGGACGACCTGGTACTAAAGCCCGAAAGGGGTTATTCCGGCAAAGGCGTACGGGTTGGTCAGGTCAACAAGGATGCCGATGAGGCGGTGAGTCTGGCTATTAAGGAGGGGAACTATATTGTCCAGGAAAAAATCCCTCTTGAATTGTGGGCCGAAGATATCCCCACATTGAATTCCGCAAAAGAGGAAATAGCGCTGGAGCGCTTCCAGACAGATTTCCGCTGCTTGATGGGACCTGAAGGGCTTTACGGATTCTTGAGCCGGTTTGGTTGGGTGCCAACAAACGTGGGCAGTGGCGGAGGGGTTCAGCCCCTGGCTGTCATTCGTTCGGACATGGGCATTGGCGAGGCAGCGGACCGTATCAATGATGCCATTTTGGAAATGGCGTACGGAGATGTACTCGAAGTAGTTGAGATGCAGAAAAGGATGGCCATGGAGCACGACTTTACCTATCTGCTCGGTCCGATCAAGATCGCCCTGAGGCCGAGGCTGATCAGCCCGGACCAACTCAAGGCCCTTGAAACCTATAGCGTTAACCTGTGGTCGGACTGCCTGACCCTGGAGAAGATGTGGCAGGCAGGCGAACTTGATGACATCATAAAGATCGAGGAAGAAGAACTTCAAATCGCCCGGCTGCAGCCCTGGGGCGGCTCGCCCGCAATCATTGCCTCAGACGGGCTGTTTGATTTCAGAACTGATCATTAGGCACCGCAAAGAATGAACTTTGAAGTGACCCCTGATTGGTGGAAGACCATGTTCGATGAGGTTTATCTCCTCACGGACGCCCGTTCGGTCTGCAACGAAGAAATCACCCGCCGTGAGGTGGACCTAATCTGCGAACTTCTGCCGATCCGTTCCGAACACAAGATCTTGGATCTGTGTGGCGGCAATGGCCGTCACAGCTTGGAACTGTGCGCCCGCGGCTTCGCGGGATGCACCCTGCTGGACTATTCTTTCTATCTGATTGACTGTGCCAGGACAAGGGCCGTCGAGTGCAACTATCAGATGAAATTCATCCGGGCCGACGCGAGAAGCACGGGGCTTCCGCCCGGAAGCTTTGACCACGTGCTGATTATGGGAAATTCCCTGGGCTATGTCCAGGAACACAGCGCTGACAGGCAAATCGTGGCCGAAGCCATGCGCGTTCTTCATTCCGGTGGCTGGGTTTTAATTGACGTAACAGACGGGGCGAAAGTCAGGGCTCCCCTCAACCCGACCGCGTGGCATGAGATTGGCGCGGATATCGTGGTCTGCCGAGAGCGCAAAATGGAAGGAAATACGCTATACGCACGTGAAATGGTTCTCAGCAAACAAAAAGGCGTAGTACGTGACTGCACTTACGCCATCCGTCTTTATGAGTCCCGAGCCATTTGGGATCTCCTGGAACAGGCAGGATTAGAGCAAGTCAAGCTCCATACCGATTTTTCCCCCCACCAGAGGCCGGGAGACTATGGCTTCATGAACCATCGAATGCTCGCGGCAGGCCAAAAACCATAAGGGCTCGCTCAAAAACAACCATCAGTGCCTTTTTTCGGCCTCTCGTCCCAAGCTCGGACAAGATAATCCTTATAGTCTTCAAAGACCCGGGCCTGCTCCTCAACCACTTCTTCGGCCTGGCTGGAAGTCATCTTTCTCGTCTGGTTGACAAAGGATGCTACACGACCAAGATAAAGGGGGGTGACCAGATTCACCAGTTGGGTCCGGTTGTCGGTCCAGCGATGGAAAGTAGCTGCAGTCTCGTAGAGAACCATGACCCAGGTTCTAGCGGGCATGATAAACTTGGTCTTGGCCTTGGAAGCGCATTTCTTGAGCTCCTCAAAACATTCCGGGCAGAAGATATCCCTATAGAGACCCTTGAAGTGCCGAAAGCCGGTTTTGTACTCTTTGACCAGCCGGTCAAGATCAATCTGAATAGGCTCCGGTTCCAAGGTTTTTTGAAGTCCGAATTGGGGTACAGTCCGGCTGCCTTTGACAGCCTTCCACTCGGCCTCATGATGCTCCATAAGGACAAAAAGAGTGTGGACCACCTGACGAAACATAGGCCCAAGGGACTCGGCAGGGTCCTTGACATCGTGGATCTTGACTCCCAGGTTGGACTGACAGATCTTTAAATTGTTGGTAATCGCGTTGGTCGTCATCCAAATGTCAATGCCATAGCGGGCCACATCCGTGTCCCAGACATCCTGGTCAATATAGTA
>JADFWI010000350.1 GCA_015222985.1 Pseudomonadota bacterium
CCTGTCAGCCTCAATCTCCATGTCGTTCACGCGTTTGACAGCTTGTTTGATGAAATCAGAAAACCCCACGGATCCCGCGCGAGCTTTTCCCCCTGCGCTGAAAGCATCAGCACGGATCTTGCTCTGAATTATTAAATCGCTCATCTATTTCTCCCGTATGACTATTCATTAGTCACTGGTGAATGGTCATTGGCGCCCACTGACTACTCCCCACTTCTTACTGCTTACTGCCACCTCATGCATCCGGCATCATCACTACTTCCCTATCTCAAGGGCCTTCAGAGCCATTCTCTTGGTTGCTGAGATAGCGGTTACATTTGCCTCATAGGATCTCCTGGCAAGCATGATGTCTGTCGTTTCAGTAACCACATTGACATTTGGAAAAGACACATAGCCCATTTCGTTCGCATCCGGATGACCAGGTCTATACACGTGCCTGAAAGGCGTCATCTCTTCGACAATTTCACTCACGCGCACGCCACACAATGACTCAGACTGTGAATTCAGCGCTGACTCAAAGTCCTCCACTGGTTTGGCCTCCATAACGGCAACTCTTCTCCTGTACGGGATACCTCCCGGGGTCCGGGTCGTATTCACGTTGGCGAGATTCGTGGAAATGACATTCATTGTTGTTCTCTGGGCTGTCAAACCTGTGCTACTAATGTGAAGCGCAGTCAGGAAATCCATTATCGTCCTCCTTCGGCTATGGTGTGTTTTAAGGCAGAAAACTTTCTCAAGAGAACCTCAATGCTGGTCTGGTACCGCAGATTGTTTTCCGCCAGTTTTGACATCTCTCTGTCAATGTCAACCCAGGATTGCTCTGCATGAGAGATTTCGTAGT
The DNA here is from genome assembly GCA_015222985.1 of Pseudomonadota bacterium. Lineage (GTDB taxonomy): Bacteria > Desulfobacterota > Desulfobacteria > Desulfobacterales. The sequence goes on from JADFWI010000350.1 coordinate 842, forward strand.
TTGCTGCCCCCAATCCCGGGATCCCAAAATGACGGGGATGAGTTTGTGTAAGGCCAACTCTCCTCTTTTCAAGGGCATCCTTTAGGGCCTTGTCAAAATCAATTTCCCTGGCCTTGTAGCCCGGTGTATCGACATTGGCGACATTGCTGGCTATGAGACCGTGTCGCACCTTTCCTATCTCAAGAGACCGCTCAATAACCTGATATGTTTTTCCAAACAAAGACTTGATTGGCATAATGTTTCCTTGATGAAATCGCTTCGCGATTTCACACAGCGCGGGTTCGCCGCTTCAAAACGGACTATCGCTTCGCGATTTTGTTAAGCAATTTGTATGCCCCGTTAGAACGTTTCCATCTTTTGCCGGTATTCATTCAATTTGTTCCGTAACGTTCGCACACTAATTCCAAGGATGTCAGCAGCATGGGTCCTATTCCCTTCGGTCTCGTCAAGGGCGCTAAAAATCATCTTTCTTTCCATCTCTCTAATAGAGCCTGCCACTGGAAATGACGCTTCGCCAGCTATCATGGGTGGGTCGCCCAGAAACAGATCGTCCTTTTCAATAAGATCCCCTTCACACAAGAGCACGGCCCGCTCTGTGGTATTCTCAAGCTCCCTAACGTTACCGGGCCACTCCATTTGGACAAGGGCCCTGGCGGCATCATTTGTCAAGCCCTTGACATTACGACCGTTCATCCTGTTGTACTTGCTAATAAAATAGTCAAGCAGTGGAGGGATATCTTCCTTTCTCTCACGCAGTGGTGGAATCTTCATTGGAATTACGTTCAAGCGATAATAGAGATCTGTCCTGAATTTTTTTTCTTCTACGGCTGACTCAAGGTCCTGGTTCGTCGTTGCAATCACCCGAACATCGATGGGGATAGGATTGTGCCCCCCCACCCGGTCAACTTCGGATTCCTGCAAAACCCGCAGCAGTTTCGCCTGGAGGTGGATATTCATCTCACTTATTTCATCAAGGAGTATAGTGCCGCCATGGGCCAATTCGAACTTTCCAAACTTTCTAGTTATCGCCCCTGTAAATGATCCCTTCTCATGGCCAAAAAGTTCACTTTCCAGAAGTCCGTCCGGAAGGGCCGCGCAGTTAAGGGCAACAAAAGGCTTGTTCCGCCCACCGCTTTCATTGTGAATAAAGCGGGCCAAAAGCTCCTTTCCTGTGCCACTTTCGCCTTGGATAAAAATGGAAGCCTTGCTATTAGCTACTTTTTTTGCCAAGTCCAATAGACGAAGCAGTTGATAACTTCTCGTTATAATAATGGATTCTGATGGTTTAGAATCGTGCTTTCCTGATAAAGGCGAACCATTCCCGGCAGCCGTCTTCACCACAGTCTCAATGAGTTTTGGCGAAAGTGGCTTTACCATGAAGTCAAAGGCGCCCAGCCTCATAGCTTCAACAGCCGACTCAACCGTCCCGTACCCAGAGATGA
>JADFWI010000351.1 GCA_015222985.1 Pseudomonadota bacterium
CCAAACATGGGCATGTGTAATCAGGCCAGGGGCGACACGGTTTCGATGGTTGTTAAGATCTGTATGAAGGAAGCATTGACCAAGAAAACCGAGATTCCCCAGAGCTCGGGTGATGAAGCCGGATCGGCCGGAGGGATTATATCGGGCATGATCAAGGGTCCCGTTAAGTTTACATCATTTAGTACGAAGGTTAAATTCGAGGGTCAGTACGCCGTCTATCTGGGCTGTCAGTCCGCCCACAACGGAAACAGTGCCAACTGCCCGGTAGGCAGTCAAATGGTCCCCAGTCAGACAAAAGTCATGATTGGCGGATAGCAGAGATTTTTTGAGGTGAGAACGATGGAAAGATTAGCCCGCAATATGGAAAGTGAAAATCTTGACCTGAGCGATGGTCGAGTAAAAATGAAGGATGACAATTTTTTCTGGGTGGAAACATCCAGAGGGCTTCACAAGGCCAAAAAATCCGTGAGCTGTCTTATTGAGCCTCTTATAAGCGATGAAGTCCTGCTTTTGTCTAACCGGAATGGAAAATCATATATATTGTCTGTATTAGAAAGGGAGCGGGGGGTAAAATCGGACATAATCTTCAAGGGAGATGTTTCCATTAAGGTGAAAAACGGCGACCTGGATTTTGTAGCTCAAAAGCTTGATCTCAAAGGAGATGATATCGCTCTCGCTTCGGAGGGACTGGATATCCGATCTTTGCGCGGTAAGGCCAGTATTCACGATTTTACATTCCTGGGTCGAGTGTTTCGAGGCAATATCAACGCTGTCAAGATAATATCGCAAACTATGAGTTCGATAACGGAAAGACTTATCCAGAAAGCCAGACACTCGTATCGATGGGTTGAGGGTCTGGAACAGGTTAAAGCCGGACGCATCAAGTACTTTGCCGAAAACTCTCTCTTCATGAAGAGTAAACGCTCCAGTCTGTTGGCCGAAAAAAAAGTCAAGATTGATGCGGAAAAAATTCACCTTGGATAATTATTACAACGGAAAACAGGTAGGGCAAAAGATTTCTCCCGGAGCCTGCCCGGAGCGTAAACACTGAGATTTCTGGCTTTGCTCGGAATGACAGAAGCGAAAGGGTCGAAATGACAGAAAAAGCAGTGAGGTGAGCTCTATGCATCATCTACGGCCTTTACCAAATAATAAATTCATTGATTGCAATCGTTCAAGGGCACCGATATGTGATTGAAAAGAAGGCCAAGGCAAATAGCGGCTTAACCGGTACGAATAAGTAAATGATTAGAGGTATGCATATGGATCTTCCCAGGATACCATTTACCATTCTTGCTCTGGCACCGTTCAGCGAGGTGTCTGAAGACTCTTTCTCGCCTGAAATAATTGGCGCCTCTCTTGATACCTTAGATAATGCTATTGATTCGTTAGCCTCTACCCTGTTCATTCCCGTGTCAAAAGATCTTTGTCCTGCCGGCATATTGCCCTTCAAGCCCTCGGGCATTAAGGATTTTAGGCCACAAGCAATGGTTAAAAACATCCCCTATCTGAAAAGCCTGTTAGATGCAAAGGAATTCATTGAACAGGCTGGGCCCAAAGGGTTATCGGACGAGCAAATTGTCCGACTGCTTCAAGAGGACTGGCCAGACCTCCCTCTGGATCTGACCATTGCTCCGGGTGAGGCCCCCTCCCAACCAGAGGAGAGTAGTGCGGTTGATGATCTTCTTGCTATGGTGGCCGTGCCGGGTGGGACAGGCGCCGAAGCACGGTCCGGAAAGGGAGGAGCCAGGGCATGGAAAGGACAGGTTGGCTCCCTCATGGCAAAGCTGCTGGAAATAATCTTTGCAGATGAGACGTTCCGCCTGACAGAGGCATCCTGGAAGGGCGTTGAGACCCTTGTCAGGCAGGGCCCCGTTAAGCAAGAAGAAGGAATTGCGCTGAATATCTGCCCAATTTCCAGGGATGTGCTGCCTGCTGCCATGGACAGCCTCATAAGCTCTCTTGCCGATGATATGCCTAACCTTATCCTGATTGATCTCCCATTTGACAACTCGACTCCGAGTATGGAGTTGCTGAAGAAGATCGCCGATTTTGCGGCAACCCTGCTTGTGCCCACAGCCGTCTGGATTGGTCCCCGGTTTTTTCACATTCAAAACTGGAATGAACTAAAAAAGCTTCCTTACTTGAAACATTATCTCGAAGATGCGGCCTATGCCAAGTGGCGGAAATTGAAGGAACATCCGGGCAGTGAGTGGTTGGTGATGACGACAAATCGCTTTATTATCCGCGAACCTTACGGGGAAGGCAACCCGCCTCGCACTGTCTTTTTTGAGGAAAATGAACCGCTCTGGATCAGCCCGGTTTGGGCTTTAGGGACGCTAATGGCGAAAAGTGTGGTCAAGTATGGCTGGCCTACACGATTCACCGATTACAGGAACATTGCACTCAGCAACCTGGCTGTTGGGCCTTTTGGCGGTAAGGAGTCAGCCTCCACAGAAACGGTGTTCTCAGAGGAGAGAATCATGCAGTTCGTAGAGTCCAACATCACCGTGCTCGCCGGCGCTCTCAGGAAAGACAGTGCATTTATACCGAAGGAGGCAACCCTTTCCGGCGCTTCACTGAAATTTCAGCTTTTTTTCAACCGCATTATAGGCTATCTCTTCAGTCTAAAAGACGAAATGGGCAAATCGGCTGGCGATGCGGATCTCGGCGCCAGGCTTGAGGCGGCCTTAGCCGAATTATTCCGGCATACCGGCCATGAACCGCCGGCAGACATTTCGGTGCATGCGGAGCAGGCAGAACCTGGCGAACGAATACCTCTCCGTATAGCATTCACGCCACCCGGATCCATTTTGCCGACCTCTGAAAGACTTGAATTCTCATTAGCATGGTAATCCCGTGAAAATAATAAGGAGAAAGTTATGAAAAAAGTATGGATAACCTCACTTGCCCATGAAGAAAAGCAGGTTCAGAAAACAATGGCCATGCTCAAGACCTATGCTCTGGATGCCAACGGTCATTTCTGGATGGATGATCTTAAAAAGATGGCCTGGCTTGGTCCGAGGGAAGAGCTTATTAAGGATGATACTGCTTTGTGGATTATTCTTTCATCGGATACAGAGATTGCCTCTGAGTCTATACGCTACGGTCTTTCCATGCTGGCGTTATCTGTACAGGCTGTCAGGGGCCACGGTTTTCCCATTATTTTTCTTCATGACGGCAAGATTCCGTCTGTTGATTCCCTGCCCACACCGTTTCAAGGCGCTGAAATTTTTGCCGTTGATAACCCTGCTATCGGCGCTAAACTGGTTGCAAAGGCCAATATGCCGATGAAGAAGGTTTCTGCCGAATATCGTCTCGATATTTATGCCATACCCCAGCTTGGCCTCTGGTTTGAGGTGGGTCCTTTTGAATCATCATGGAAGGGGGCCATGTTCGGGGTTTGCGGTGGAGAAATAGACGCTCACGGCGCAGGACCTGCAGGCAAACTTCCGGACAAGGCGGTGCTGGAATATCCAATGCAGGGGTTGAAGCTTACAATGGGAGAAAAGGAGTATGCGGCGTGGGCTGTTCAAAATCAACTGGACTCAGGGTCATCATATTATGTACGGGTGCAGGGCGAACCAAAATCGATTCTGTTTGGCCCGTTAGCGGAAGGGGATGATGCAGAGGTTTATATCCTTAATTTACACTAACAGCTTTATCCTCTTGGATGATATTTTTCATGCATTTCTTTAAGGCGCTTTGTGGCTACGTGTGTGTAAATCTGGGTTGTGGA
>JADFWI010000352.1 GCA_015222985.1 Pseudomonadota bacterium
CATACAGCCAGAGGCCGGGACAGCTCGTTCAATGCGCGTAGCTACCTGTAGATTAAGGGATTTTGACACATGGATTAAATTTCCTTCACCCGTTTTTTGACTTCACGCAACACCCGCACATCTTCTTGATGTCGGGGGCGAGCGAATGCTAGTTCTTGTCAAAAACATGAGACTTCTCCATGTCAAACACGGCGCTGGTGGGTTGGTCCGGCGCTGCCTTTGCCTCTGGTTCGAGCAATAAGGTAAAATTGACCCCCTCCCCTTTTGCTTCGACAATATCCCTATCACCCAATGGTTCGACCACGTCGATGACTGCGTCGATCGTATTGCCAGAAGAGCTTTCTGTCTTTGAAAATCTTTTGTCATAGATATGCTCCGGCCTGATGCCAAAGACAATCTCTCTGTCCAGGTATCCCGAGTATTTTGACTCGCAGGATCGAGGAATCGCTAATTCAAATCCTTCAAAAGCAACAAACAGGCTCCCGTCTTTTTTTATGATCTTGCTATCGAAAAAATTCATTGAAGGACTTCCGATAAAACCTGCAACAAACATGTTGCGCGGGGAGTTATAGACTTCCAGTGGCGATCCAACCTGGACCAGCTTCCCCTCGTACATGACTGCCAACCGCTCGCTCAGGCTCATGGCCTCAACCTGGTCATGGGTGACATAGATAACCGTGGCGCCCAATCTCTTATGAATCCTTTTTAACTCTGCCCTCATCTTGAGCCTCAGCTTTGCATCCAAATTGCTGAGAGGCTCATCCAGAAGCAAGACATCCGGCTCTACCACCAGGGCCCTTGCAAGGGCCACCCTTTGTCTCTGCCCGCCGCTCAAGTCCTTGGGAAATCTTGTCTCCAGGCCTTCAAGATTTAGCAGGTTTACTGCCCATTCGATTTTCTTCAGGATCTCGCCGCGAGAACGCTTCTTGATCTTTAATCCAAAAGCTATATTTTCAGACACAGTCATATGGGGAAACAGGGCGTAGCTTTGAAACACCATGGAGACTCCTCTCTCCCGGGGAGGTATCCGGTTTGCCAGGATATCGCCGATGTACAGCTCTCCTGACGTGATCTCTTCCAAACCGGCAACCATTCTTAAGGTAGTCGATTTCCCGCAGCCGGACGGCCCTACCAGGGTCACAAATTCACCGTCATCAACCACCAGGTCCAGATCTTTTACGACCTCAAGATTGCCAAATTTCTTGCTTATTCTCTTTAATTGGACTCTGGCCATGCTATTTCACCGCCCCGGCAGTGGCTCCTGTTTGCATGTACTTTTGCACAATAAAGGTAAATATGATCACAGGGATGGAAAGCATCACTGAAATGGCAGCAAGCAGATTATGCTGCGGTGTCCAGGACAGGACCTTTTGCAACAACACAGGAAGTGTGGAGAGTTCTCCAAAGGCCAGGAGAAAATACGCAAATATGAATTCGTCCCAGGAAAGCAAGAAGACATATATCGCAGCGGCAGCCAACCCGGGCAGGGCCACGGGGAGCACTATCCGGGTAAAACTGTACAGCTTGCTCGCACCCAGGATCTGTGCCTGCTCGTCCAGGTCTTTGGGAATCATCTCAAAGACACCCATGGCGATAAAGATGACATAAGGTGTGGAAAGAAGGGAGTGAGCCATGGCAACGCCAAGGACACTGTTCACTAGTCGAAATCTTATGAAGCTCTCGACAATGGGAACGACCGAGACAATATCCGGAAAAAGACGAACGGATATGAGCATAGTTGCCAACACCATGATGCCGGGGAATCTGTAACGCACCAGAGCATAAGCCGCAGGGGTTCCGATGGCAAGCGAGATGATCACTGAAAGCAATGCCACCTTCATGCTGGTAAAGGCAGCCGTGATAAACGAGTCCATGGTGGCCAGACCTTCAAACTGCTCCACGGTCGGATGGTAGGGCCAAAGAGGTATAGGCATTCCACCGGTTACCACACTCGAACGATCGCTGATAGAATATTTGAACATGACAAAGATGGGGGCCAGCACTATCAGAATCATCAAGACAATGCCCGCAAACCATATGATCCTGGTTGCGCTGATCTTTGAAATCGAGGCGACTTTTTCCCTCATACTCTCACCAACCGTCTTCTGAGCCATTTTAAGACATGAAAAATAAAGATTGTCGATATGATGATCAAAACCAGCAGGACTAATGCAATAGCGCACGCCTCATTGGGATTTCTCCATTCATGGTACGCCCTTTCTATAAGGGTTGCCAACAGCGGGTAACTTCCTGCCAGAATAAACGGAAAAATGAACTCCTTCCAGACTTCAATCGACCGCAAAACCAGCACGGTCGACACGGCCGGGGTCAGTAGAGGAAGGGTGATTCTGAAAAACGTCTGATATGCGTTCGCCCCCAGGGTCTTTGCTGCTTCATACTGGTCTTTTGTAATGGCCTGAAGCCCTGCAAGAATGATCAGCATTGAAATGGGCATGTCCCGCCACACTTTTCCGAACATGGAAACCATAAGGGCAAAAAAGCCGGATCCCCGCCAGTCCACAGGATGAGATATGACCTGGAAAGGGAAAAAGCCGTATCGTCCCATGAGGATGTCATTGACGTGGCCTCCGGGAAAGTCAAAGATGATATAGAGCATGATGGCCGTGACAATGGCAGGGATTGCCAGAGGAAGAATAAAGAGACTTCTCGTGATACCCCTTCCCTTAAACTCTCTTACTACAAGAAAAGCGGCTGCCATCCCTATGACAAGCTCAAGCGGCGTGCCAATGAGCGTAAACCAGATGGTGCGGACTAAGGCGTGTCTGAATTCGGGATTTCTTGAAAGCTCGACAAAATGATAAGCAGTGGGAAAAAGGTCACCCTGGGGACCAACGCGAGTCAAGGCCAATGCTACGACCTTGAATAAGATAATCAACAAAAAGCCCACCAGATAAAGCGCTGCCGGGGCAAGGATGATGATTCCGAAGAGATTCTTTCTTATGAAACCCATGACCTTTTGCCTGTCACAGACGGCGGGTTGGGAAAACGGCCTCTTTGGTATCTGTCAAAGGTCGTCAAGAAAAGCAAGTCGTTAGCGGTGACACGATAACGTCAAAGTCGCTGCCAAATTGCTAATATTGGACGGTTATGGGAGTCTCAAAATCCGTACTGTTCTCAAAGCGTCAGCCGCAAACAATGACAGAAACAAAAATGCTCCAATGACAAAAACATAGAGTTTCCAAGAAGTTTGGTTTCGGTCATTTTGTCATTTCGTATTCGAATTTCGAGTTTCCCCGTCTCTGACAGATGGATGAAATGTATGTAC
>JADFWI010000044.1 GCA_015222985.1 Pseudomonadota bacterium
CGGGATGTCTTTCGAGAAAAGTGTTTTCGCGTGGCCTCATGGGATGACTTTGCTGAGGCTTTGGGACGTGCTGGTGGCCGCAAGCTCAAACCATTCTTTGGTCAGTGGGTGACTCGGCCCGGAGCGCCAAGGTTGGCCCTGGAAGATGTGGAAGCAAAGAAAGACAACCAGGGCTGGGAGGTCAGCGGCCGCCTGACCCAGAAGTCGCCTTACTACGACCTGGAAGTTCCGTTGAGGCTTGAGACTGATGGGGCGAGCATTGAGGCCAAAATCCCGTCAACGGGACGGGAAGCCTTCTTTACCCTCAGTTCCAACGCTACCCCTCGAAGGCTGGTGGCGGATCCTGATGTGGACCTGTTTCGACGCCTTGATCCGTCTGAGATTCCGCCTACGGTCAACGGCATCAAGGGTTCGAAATCCCTGGTTGTCGTGGTTGCCCGAAGCCTTCCACCGGTAACCCGGGATGCTTCAAGGCTACTTCTGAAGGCCCTTGGCCAAGAGAAATCCTTCATGTTCCTTGAGGATGAAATATCTCCTTCGCGCCTTAAAGGACACGATGTTCTTTATCTGGGAGTTCCGGAAGAGAAGGCTTATTTGTCGACTCTGCCCAAGGGACTGGCCCTGTGGCCGGATCGTTTCACCGTAGAAGGGATGAGCTACCATGGGGAGGGGGATGTCCTTTTTGTTGTCCTTCCGAATCCACAGGATCGCCAACGGGTCATGGGCCTCTTTTTGCCCCTTTCTGCCAAAGCCGTTCCCAAGGTAGCCCGAAAGATCCCCCATTACGGGAAATACAGCTATCTGGTTTTTCGCAAGGGCGTCAACCAGGCCAAAGGAACCTGGCCTGTGTCGGCGTCACCACTGATTCATGTGTTTTCACCTTGAAGCGCCCCGCCAATAGGGCGGATATCGAACGCTGATTTCGGCAGCCTTACGGTGGAGAACCAGTGGAAATGGGCAAAGGAGATCTTGTCATTTTCCCCAAAGGCATGTCATGTAACTGGAAAGTGCGTGGAGATGTAAGAAAACACTATCAGTTTGAGTGAGAAACGGTAACCGTACTGCCTGGGTTTTTTGAGAAGTCGTGGGCAATGGAATCCCCACGAACCCCCTATGTTGCAAGGGGATTTCGGGGGATTCTTTAGAAGGATCTCTCAATCGAAGAGCATTGCATCTTGGAGCCGGGATTGGACTTAATGGTCACACACATTTTCGCCCGTAACCAGGGTATTGCTAAGGTATTGCTGGACCAGCTCCTCAGGGGTCAGGTTGGGGGCGCCTGGCATTACTTTTATTCCATTTTCTCCAAAAAGGCTTAAGGCCCTTTGGCCCATACCTCCTGCAATAATAACGCTTACGCCCAGTTCGTGAAGCCATCCGGGGAGGACGCCCGGCTCGTGAGCTGGGGGCGTAAGGAGTTCCTTGTCTTTTATTTCATTGTTTTCCACGTGGACAATGGCAAAGTCTGCGGCATGGCCGAAATGGGCTGTCAGTTTACCTTCAGCTATGGGAATTGCAATCTTCATGTCAGTTGTCTCCTTTATATCCTTTTTCTCTTCTGATTTCCTCGGAGTCAGTTTAGTGACAGAGGCTTTTTTCTGGCTGCCTTCAATGGTTTTTGCCACAATTTCGTTGTAGGCCTTTGTCAACTCTGAATCAGGATATTTTTCCAGGTAGGACTCCCCTGCGTCAGCACACTGTACCATCTTCGTGTCAAAGGGGATCCGACCCAGGAAGGGGACATTCATGGCCATGGCGGTTCTAAAACCACCACCAGTGCCGAAGATATCGATGGCTTTGCCGCAGTGGGGACACACAGAACCGCTCATGTTTTCTATTAGTCCAAAGATCGGCATCTTAACTGTTTTGCAAAAGTTGATCGATTTTCTCACGTCGGCCAGGGATATCTCCTGGGGCGTTGTCACAATGATGGCCTTGCAACCAGGGATAGTTTGAGCAATGGACAGCGGTTCATCCCCTGTACCGGGGGGTGAATCGATAATGAGATAATCAAGTCTCTCCCAATGGACATCAGAAAGGAACTGGCGAATAACATGCATCTTTAAGGGGCCCCGCCAAATAACGGCTTCGTCTTGATCCTGAGTCAAGGATTCAATGGAAATCACTTTAAGGTTTTCCGAATAAGGCTTGGGCACCATTCGATTATCTCCGCTGATGTCAAGAAGCCCCTTTAGGCCGAGCATCCTGGGGATATCAGGGCCGTGGAGGTCTACATCCATCAAGCCGACCTTGGCCCCCCGTTTTGAAAGGGCTACAGCCAAATTGGCCGCAACGCTTGTCTTACCCACACCCCCTTTGCCGCTCATAACCAGGAACTTGTTTTTAATAATACTCAGGGTTCCGTGGATTAGCTGGTCTTGTTGAGCCGTGTCCGCAGCCTGTTTGGAACCAGAAGAAC
>JADFWI010000353.1 GCA_015222985.1 Pseudomonadota bacterium
GTTCTTGCGGAGAACCTCCGCGTTCTAAGGTTGACAAACTCACAAAAAGTCTCAACAACCTGTCATTTCGAGCGCAGCGAGAAATCTTTCCCCCTAACAGCCGAAAATACAAGATTTCTCCCTGCGGTCGAAATGACACATCCAACGGATTCCACTTTCTACGATTCCATCAAGGTTCAAGTTAAAAAAACCTCCAGGCGCCGCAAGAGCGGCACCTGGAGTGTTAGGATATTATCCCCTCACAGGAATCGTAACCCCTAGGGAATGACCTTGATATACTCCTTCTTAATCATAGTCCACTCTCCGCTCGCCGGATCATACTTGGAATTCCCAAAACAGAACCAATTTTCATCATCGGTGTTCGGAAAGTCTGCCCTGTAGTAGAAGCCCGGATAGCGGGACTCCTCCCTGAAGAGCATATGCCGGTTATGGAGCTCAACGGTCCAGAGTCTGTGTCTCATCTCATGGGCCCGCAAGAGTTCATGCAGGTCGCCGGCGCCCAGCTTGAAAGAATCCTCATGCATCACCTTGAACATTTCCATGAGGATCTTGAGATTGGTGCCGTTCGTCTGATAGTACGTGGCCCATCCGGCGCCGTACTCATTAGTAGCCTTCATCAACCGCATGGAAAAGCCAGAGGGCTTGATGTAATTCGGGTTGATGTCATTTGTTGTGGTATACTCATAGTTATCAAGGAAGAGTCTCACCGGTTGCCACAGATAGTCTACGACCTCCTGTGCGGACTCCTTGGGCGCCGGCGCATAGTCGGCATTGTCGCCCACATACTTGCACATCGCCTTAATAGCAATACGGCCCTCTGCGTGGGAGCCTGAGGAAAACTTATGCCCGGAGGCGCCTACAACGTCACCGGCGATAAAGAGGCCGTTTACGGTCGTCATGCGGTTATAACCCGTCTTGTAGGCATCCGGCACCCAGTCTTCCATCGGCCCGCCGCACCATACACCGCAGCAGCCGGAATGAGAACCGAGCAGATACGGCTCCGTGGGCATGATCTCTGACATGGTCTTTTCAGGCTCAATGTTGTTTGCGCACCACAGGTTGGCCTGGCCGCAGGTCATGTCAAGGAAGTCTTCCCATGCCTCGGATTCGAGGTGCTTGAGCTCTTTCTTGTCCAGCTTCGCTGCAAGCGCGGCCAGGGCGGTCGGGGTATCAAGAAAGACCGGGCCACGGCCCTCTTTCATCTCCGCCAGCATCACGTGGTTCCTCAGACACGTGGGGGTCACCGCAGCCGTTCCGTAAGGCGCATATTTTTCGAGCTCGGCCTTGGTAAAGTCACTCAACAGATAGTTTTCACCCATCCCGTTTTGGACCTTTGCCTTGAAGAGAAGGAACCAGGCGCCCACCGGACCATAACCATCCTTGAAGCGAGTCGGGGTGAAACGGTTTTCCATCATGGTCATTTCAGCGCCGGCCTCCATGCAAAGGGTATAGCCGGACCCGGAGTTCCATACCGGAAACCAGGCACGTCCCTTGCCCTCACCCTGGGAGCGGGGCATGTAAATGTTTACGGCGCCGCCGCAGGCAACCAGTGTGGACTTGGCCTTGATAATGAAGACCTTGTTATCGCGCACGCTAAAGCCGCAAGCGCCAGCAACGGTGTTCTCCTTGTTGGCATCCAGGAGGAGCTTCGTAAGGTAGACTCTCTCCAGGATATTTTCTTCGCCGAGCGCCTTCTTGGCAGCTTCTGCCACGATGCACTTGTAAGATTCGCCGTTGATCATGATCTGCCATTTGCCGGTGCGCACAGGCGCGGCCCCGTCTTTCAGCAGGCCCAACTCGAGGCCCTTTGCGCCGTCGATGTTCTTGCCCTCCGGACTCAGTTTCCAACACGGGAGACCCCACTCTTCAAAGAGATGGACAGAGTCATCCACGTGGCGGCCTACATCATAGACAAGGTCATCGCGGGTAATACCCATGAGGTCATTTCTAACCATCTCGACGTAGTCTTCAATCGGGTTTTCGCCAATATAGGTGTTGATCGCTGAAAGCCCCTGGGCAACCGCGCCGCTTCGCTCCATGGCCGCCTTGTCAACCAGAAGGACTTTCATGTCGCCCGACCATTTCTTGGCCTCAAAGGCAGCCCCGCAGGCAGCCATGCCGCCGCCGATAATCAACAAATCGACTTCTCTTTCCTCAACTTCAGGATCTCTTACCGCGAGAAGCTCTCCCGTCGGTTTACTAGGTATTGCCATATCCGTATCCTCCTTAATGTTAATGATAAATTCTTTGTTTGATCAAACGTCTCCTGACAGGCTCGAACTTCTAGAGCTTAGGAGTGGGCAGCGTCATGCCGGCGGCTTCTTCAGTGGAAAGCAAGCCGGAGTCAAGATCCTTACCCTTCAGATCTTCGTACGCGTTAGCCGCACCTTCTGCTGTGGTCCGGATGGGGAACTTAAAACGCTTGATCATACCGTTTCTGAACTTACAGGTCCACATCACATCCTCAGAACCTCTCATGGGCATAATGCTGGAGCCGAGGGGAACGAAGTCAGAATAGCCTCTCACCTCTATGGCCTGGGTGGGGCAGATCTTGACACATGAAAAGCACTCCCAGCACTGGTCGGGCTCCTGGTTATAGGCTTTCATGGCCACTGGGTCCAGGACCATGAGGTCATTGGGACAGATGTACATGCAAGCAGTCTTATCCCCGCCCTTGCAGCCATCACATTTTTCTTGAATTACGAAACTTGGCATTGATCTACCTCCTAAAATTGATTTTTTTGATTACTCCTGATGAGAGATCCCTTCCACATGTTCTCATGTGGTTCAGTATCTCGCGTCTAATACGCACCTGTTCTCACATCCCCCCTTTCAACTAATTTTTCTTCAAACATACCCCATCACTGTAAAGATGGCTCTCACGGCTTGAAACACCCTTGGCCGGCGCCAAAATGCGCAGCCCTAACTAATCTCGCGCTTTCACAATCCGCCAGGTAAACGCATCCACCAATTTCCCCAATAAAGGAAGAAAAGGCGAAGTATTGACAACTCAAACTCACAGCGTTGAACTCACGTTGCCGCCCCAGATTCATCTGATTCGCCACGGCTTCACACCTGTCATAATGGTTCCCAGAATACCGCTTCGGCACGAAGATGGTTGGGGGATTTTGTAAAGAAATTCAATAGATTGTGCTGTCCCCCAGAAAGTCCCTCCTGATTATCACTATAGGGCCATCTTGTCAAGGCCTTTTTAGGGTATTCTTGTGGAAAAACAGACAGGAAGCACAAAAAAAATCCTGGCGTATCTCGGCCCGATACCCATGACCGGAAGCCGATCACCTCAGACCATTCCTTTGGATCCCCGTCTTGTTGACTTCAGGTCACCCAAAATGGTAGATGAGAACCGAATTCTCGTACAATGGAAGGAAATCGACGTTGTGGGGCAACAGCAGATGCCTATGGAGGACTTTCAAGAACTCACCCTGGATGACACGTTCCGGTTTTCTTGCCACCCCGGCATTGCCTGCTTTAACCATTGCTGTCGTGATCTGAATCAGTTCCTGACACCCTATGACATCCTGCGTCTCAAGAACAGACTCAAACTTACTTCTCACCAGTTCTTAAGTCAATACACCGTGTGTCATATCGGGCCAAGAAGCGGGCTGCCGGTCGTCTCGCTCAAGATGCTCACAGATGAAAACCTGAATTGTCCTTTTGTGAGCCCAGCCGGCTGCGCAGTCTATGAAGATCGCCCTGGCTCTTGCCGCATGTATCCCCTCGGCCGCGTTGCTTACAGAAAACACGGGAAGCAAGCCTGCCAGGAACGCTATTTCCTTATCAGGGAGGCCCACTGCCTTGGCTTTAATGAGTCAAAGCAATGGACGGTGAGAGAGTGGAAGAAAAACCAGCAACTGGAAACCCACAACGATATGAGTGACCTGATGATGGACATCTTGTCACTGAAAAACCGGAGTGGGAAAAAGGAGTTAACCAAGGAAGAAAATGACCTCTTTTACATGGCCTGCTACGACCTGGACAGATTCAAGGACTTTGCATTTGAAAAGAGGCTTTGGGATACCTCGTCAGTTGAGAAGAGTGTAAGTCAAGACATCCAAGAAGACGATGTGGCATTGATGCGATTTGGTATTGAGTGGACAAAGCGTACCCTCTTTGGAGAGCCAAATGGAACTTAAGGGAAAAGTAGCCCTGGTACTGGGCGCCATCAAGGGAATTGGCAAAGGGATCGGGCTTGCCTTGGCCAGAGAAGGCGTGAAGGTGGCCCTGACCTATTATGATTGGGAAGAACATTTGAAGCAGATGAACCATGACTTTGAACAGGCTGGGGCCGAGCATCTCGCAATCAGGATAAACCTCCTCGACACAGATGAAATATCCTCCATGATTGATAAGGTCATCGACAGATTCGGCCGGCTCGATATTCTCATAAATAATATTGAGCGTGGCGGGTGGCCCGTCGTCCACGGTTCTTATGTCCGGGAACAATGGGACCTGGAGTTGGCCACCACGCTTCGGGCAAAATGGTGGGTCTACAACTCAGCTCTCCCCCACTTGAAGGCCTCCGGGGACGGTGTCGTAGTTAACATTTCATCTATTGCCGGGCTCGTTGGCAGAAGCGGGCCTGCAGGCAGGATCTTCAATGACGGTTACGCAGCCGCTAACAGGGCCGTGTCCTCCTTTACTGAGACCTGGGCGCGAGAAGCTGCGCCTGAAGTGAGGGTCAATGAGCTGATGCTCGGCCTGGTTGACACACGCCACGGCCCTGAAACCCGAGGGTGGGGCCTGCTCGGCGAGAGCCAACGTCAAGAGATCATTGATCACACTCTCCTGCGGCGACTGGGTCATATCGAAAATGTTGTAAAAGCGGCGCTTTTTATCATTCGGGATGCATCTTTCATGACCGGCAGCGTGCTCAGGCTTGACGGAGGCTATATGCTGGGCGGAGAATATTCTGAGCCAATGCCAAAAGGAGTGATTGAGTAGCAGAAGATAAGAGAGGATGCCACGAAAATACTATATATTGCGTTTTTTTTTGCATGGACCACAATATATGCTTGACAATGGCTTTTGGACATGCTAAAAAATTTAAATGAAGTTAGAATTTTATTTTTCGTCAGCAATTTTCGGGACAGGCTAACTGTTTTCGGCTCTGGGGGCCCGCCATTATGTCCTCCAGAAATACAGGCACGCTTGTGCTGCAAGTATTACACCCCAGAGCCGAAA
>JADFWI010000002.1 GCA_015222985.1 Pseudomonadota bacterium
CGTAGCCGTTGCCACTTCGGCGGAGTAGGCTGGCGAAGTCGGCGACCTGGCCCAGAGGACCAGGTTTCTCATGTTAGAATGAATTGTCCGGGATCAAGCTTTAGACCTTCGTCGAGAGCTGCGCTTGGGACGTTTTCCCTCAATCTTGTTGGTGAAGCGCTTAATGATCTCAAAATAGATATTGCCGGCACGCACCATGACGGTGTTGTGATCAGCGCCCGGGATCATATGGAATTCTTTGCTGCGCGCGGGGCAATGAACCTGTAAGAGTTCCGCACTCATCACCGGAATAATCTGGTCGTGCTGGCCATGGATAGTAAGAGTGGGCTTGGCAAACCGGGCGATCTTGTCCATGTTATTAAAGCCATCCGCCTCCGTGATCCCAAGTGCCTGAGTGTCAACGCCCAGGCAATTCAGAAGTGGCACTGTGAGGGCAAAACCGCTTTCAATAATAAGGCCGGATATGTCTCCTTCGTTGGAGGCCGCCAAGTCTAAAGCGCAGGCACTTCCAAGGGATCGGCCCATGACCACAAGTGGACCTGTTCTGTTTTCAGCTTTGAGCCAACCCCTAATCTCCTTGAAAATGACGTGGGTGTCACGCATCATGGAGGTTACCGTAGGCGTCCCGTCACTCCGTCCATAGCCTCGATAATCCACAGCCAGGAAGCTCAGACCGTGTTCGTTAAACACTGGCCCAACGCTGTCGTAATCGCCGACGATCTCCCCGTTTCCATGGAAAAACAAGATGTTTAGCTCCTCAACACCGGCCATGTGAAACCTGGCGCCGATCCGAACACCTTCTTCCACAGGGATGTCATAATCAATGGCCTTCAGCGGGGGGGCCGACGCCGTTTCTTTGCGAGGATGGAACACGGCTTGCAGCACTTCCGGCTGATCCAGCTTTGCGTAAGCAAAAGAATCTGTTGTCATGATACCCCCTCAAAACTCCATGTTTTTTCCAAACAAAGGCCGTTATCAAGAGAAACAAAGACCCTTGAAACCACGACTCAAATCTTATATAAAAAGACTATGGATGCACAAGTCGAAACTGCGGATACTCAAAAATCCGTTGGGCATGACGTTCCTTATGCGACCGTAAATGGGCTGGAATCGCTCTCTGAGGCCGAATTAAGAAAACAGGTCGAAAAGCTCAATCAGATTGGCATCGCCCTTTCCAGTGAAATTAATCTGGAAAGACTTCTGGAGGTAATCGTCCATGAAGCCAGAACATTTACAGGCGCAGATGCCGGTAGTCTGTACATCCTGGACTGTGGCACGCTTTACTTCCATGTGACGCAAAACGACACCCTGAGGGGCCGATCACATTCTTTGCCGGATTTCAAACCCTACCCTCTCCCCCTTTCAGAAGAAAGCATCGCAGGCTATGTGGGATGCACGGCGCAAATCCTCAACATAGAAAACGTCTACAATCTGCCCAAGACAGTGCCGTACCATTTCAATCCTGATTTTGATCTTCGGAATGACTACGTTACAAGGTCCATGCTCGTTGTGCCCATGAGAGACCAGGGAGAAGAAATTCTGGGCGTCCTCCAATTGATAAACGCCATGGACAAGGCAGGCGCCGTTGTCCCCTTCCGGAAATCAGTCGAAGACCTTGTCATGTCTCTGGCATCACAGGCAGCCGTAGCTATCCGAAACGCAAAATTGATTTCGGATATCAAGGCCGTGTTTGAGTCCTTGATACGGTATTCTATTTCTGCCATCGATGCTCGAAGCCCTCACACCGCAGGTCATTCCAAACGAGTGGCAAATCACTGCCAAGCCATTGCTCGTGCCATCAACAATGAGACTGCGGGCCCCTTTCGAGATATCTCTTTCACCACAGAACAAATGGAAGAACTCATCTATGCAGCCTGGCTTCATGATATAGGCAAAATCGGCGTTCCCGAGCGTATCCTGGACAAAGGACACAAGCTCTCTGATGAGACCATGGCCACGATTGCAACCCGGTTTGAGCTGATCAAGGCCGTGAGTGCAGTCCCTGTTGGAAAACACAGCTCCGTTGAGAACAGAAATAAACTATCGGGTGACACCATAGAGAAACAGGTGGAAATAGAAAGGAAGGAGATAGAAAAGGATTTTGTGTTTGTCAAAAAAGTGAACCGATCACAATCTCTATCAGGGCAAGACGTAACGACCGTTCGGGCCATAGGTTCCAAGACGTACAAAGATCTTGAAGGAAATGTAAGGCCTTTCCTTACCGACCAGGAAATCGAATCTCTTTCGGTTAGAAAAGGGAGTCTGACGGAAAAGGAATACATGAAGGTCCAAACTCATGTCGAACACACATACAATATAGTAAAAAATGTTCCTTTTACGAAATCCTTAAAAAATGTTCCCTTGTTTGCAGGCTCGCACCATGAATTTCTCGACGGAACAGGCTATCCCAGAGGACTCAAATCTGATGAACTCCCGCTGCAGTCTCGCATCCTGGCCGTTGCAGACATCTTTGATGCCTTGACCGCCCTCGATCGACCCTATCGCAGCGCCATGCCTGTTTCAAAGGCTTGCAAAATACTCAAGGCCCATGCAAAGGCCGGACGTCTGGATCAGGATGTTGTGAACCTGTTTATTGATAAGGAGCTATATAAATGAAATCGCCCTGCGATTTCATGAAAAGCAGCTTTGCTGCTTCAGAATTCGACATTTTGCATAATCATGATCTGTTTTCAGAAAATCGCTGAAAGGCGTATAGAAGAAGCCATAAGGGACGGGGTGTTTGATGACCTCCCGGGCGCTGGAAAGCCGCTGAAGTTTGAAGATGACTCCCATGTGCCGGAAGATCTTCGAATCGCCTACAAAATCTTGAAGAACGCCAACTTTGTTCCGCCTGAGGTATCCCTGAGAAAGGAAATTGCAAAAGCCGAAGATCTGCTCGCCGGCATGGAAGACACCAAAGCCAAATATCGCCAACTCAAGAAGCTGAATTTCCTTATCATGAAGCTCAACATGATACGTCAAACGCCTGCCAGCCTTGAAAAAGACCAGGTTTATGAACAAAAACTGGTGGAGCGCTTCGGCGGCTAGGATAGACATGTACGACAGAAAAGCGATTCTGCAGGATCTTTACGACAGGTTATACAAGGCGTTCGGGCCTCGCCACTGGTGGCCGGGGGATTCTCCCTTTGAGGTCGTTGTC
>JADFWI010000354.1 GCA_015222985.1 Pseudomonadota bacterium
ACCCAGTTTTATCCGGCATATAAGTTGCTGGACAAACCACGAACTCCGGTAGCTACTCTCCGCCGTGCTCGCGAAATTGGCATCAAAGAGGGCTTGCGCTACGTATACGAAGGCAACGTGCCCGGTGAGGGTGGTGAAAATACCTACTGCTACGCCTGCGGGGCCATTCTCATCGAGCGCTATGGCTTGACACTGATACGAAATCGCTTGCAAGATGGAAAGTGCCCTGAGTGCGGGACCAAAATTGATGGCGTGGGCATGTGAGTGTCGAGGTGAACTGGAGATAAGGCTCGCTCCGGGAATTGCGAATTGAAACATGCCTAAAAGATGAGTGACGAGCCACTGTATGCTGCTTGAAACGGAAAGGAGGTTGACAACATGGCAGAGAAACAAGAGAAATGGGAATGTGCACACTGTGGCTACACAGCCTCAGGTAAATTCGTTGGGGATATCTGCCCCCAGTGTAACATGACCTACTGGAAATGTCCTGAGTGCGGATTTCTGATTACAGCCGGAAGACCGCCAGATGCTTGCCCTTCATGTGGCAAGAAGTGTGATTTCAGAAACGTCAGTTGCTATACACCGGAGTGTGGAGGTCCTGGCCACGTTGATCCTCGGTTGTAGAAAAAGTACGAGCAGGCAATCTATCGCTGGCGACTCTCTTTCGAGTCGCCAGCAAGCAACACAACGACAGCCTCACTCACCTGCCAATGGTGCGCCTTATGCCCCTTATGCTCATGTAGTACCTTCGTGCCTAAATATCTACAGCCTCAGGTACCACAGGTGCTAACATTTGTTCTGCTTTTTTTGAGAAAATCCAAGAAATCTCTGAAGAGAGTTTGAGCTTACATTTCCTCGATGAATCACAAAAGACACAATAATATAGATAATGATAGGAAAAACATCCTAATCTCTTTCTATAAGGCATTCAAAGCTTTTGGGACAGCATTGCCCGTGTTGCTCGTTGTTATTTTGGTTTTGGGCCTCTTCCGATCATTTGTATCAAGCCGCATGCTTGCTGCTGTGTTTACGGGAGAACTGTTCCAAGATACCGTAATTGGTTCACTCGTTGGCAGTATCTCGGGTGGTAACGCTGTTACCAGCTATGTCATAGGGGGAGAACTGATAAAGCAAGATGTCAGCCTCGTTGCAGTAACTGCATTTATCGTGGCATGGGTTACGGTTGGTATCATTCAGTTTCCTGCTGAAGCAGCCATTCTCGGAAAGCGGTTTGCGTGTGTTAGGAACGTCTTGTCTTTTATTCTATCGATCTTGGTCTCAATAGCAACCGTTAAGACGTTGATGGTGATTCAATGAGACAAAAGAGAGAAGTACGGAATGCAGAAGAAAAAGGAAACAGAGAAAGATCCTATGGCGCATATTTTTTGTGCGCTATTGTTTTCTTATATCTCTTCCTGTTTCTTTTCGAGCCAGAAAAAGTGCAGAAATCTCTTAAAGCAAGCGGACATATGCTAGTTCAGATATTCCCGGCATTGATCGTGATCATACTTCTTATGGCACTTATGAATTATTTTGTTAATCCGAAGACCGTGTCAAAGTATGTCGGCAAAGGCTCCGGAATCACAGGCTGGTTCTTAGCCGTATTTTCAGGCATACTTAGCCATGGGCCTATTTACGTCTGGTATCCCTTATTAAGGGATCTTCGAAACCAAGGGATGAAGAGCGGTTTGATTGCGGTGTTTCTATATAGTAGGGCTATAAAAATTCCCTTATTGCCTTTGATGGTTCATTATTTCGGAATACCATTTTTCGTGATCCTAACAGGTTATATGATTATTGCTTCTATTGCTGAGGGTCACATTGTTGAAATGATCGAAGGACGGTTCTCAAATCAAATGTAAGAAGGTGGGGCTTATGAAGGCGGTTGTTCAAAGTCCAGACGCGGCCAGAGGGGATAAGGAAGATCTTCAGGACCTAATCTTCTATAGATTTGTCATTGATAGCCTGCCGGTGGCTATTGTTGCGGTCAGCTCTGATTTGAAAATCACTGGCTTTAATCCCTGGGCCGAGGCAGTGACCGGCTATTCGGCAAAGGAGGCAATGGGACGCTATTGTGGCGAAATCCTTCAAGGCGGAATGTGCAACATCGATTGCCCCCTAAGAACGGTTCTCAATCGACAAAAGCCTATTGTGCGGCTCGAAACCACAATCAGAAACAAGTATGGTGAGACAATGCCAGTCAGGATGAATACTGCGGGATTGTTTGATAATCATGGCAAACTGATCGGCGGGTTAGAAGCCTTTCAGGATATTTCCTATTTGAAGGCTCTCGAACGTGAAAAGGCGAATATTATCTCCATGATTGCCCACGATATGAAGTCATCTCTTGTTGTCATAGGGGGATTCGTACTGCGCCTCTTGAATAAAGGCGCCGACATTGCAAAAAAGAAGCAACAAGAATATCTTGAGATCATCAAAAATGAAGAAAACAAACTGGAGTCTTTAGTCCATGATTTTCTTGAATTTTCTCATTTACAGAGCGGGACGTTGAAACTGAACTTTAGCGCTACATCTCTGGACGAGATATTGTTGGAGCTTTTTGAGGCCTATCAACCTGCTTTTTTACAGCATGGACTTAGGCTGGAACTCAAAAATGAAGAGCCCTTGCCGATTATCGAGGCAGATTGTGACCGTCTGCGCAGAGTGTTCACCAATCTCTTGGACAATGCCCTTAAGTTCTCAAAACAAAAAGGCGCTATTACAATCACGACTGAAGCGACTGATCAGGATATCATCGTTAGGGTAATAGACGAGGGAACTGGTATAGATCCCAGGGACATTCCGTACATTTTTGATTCATTTCACAGAGGTCACAAAGGTAAGAGACAAGGCTACGGTCTGGGACTGGCCGTGGTCAAGACGATCGTCGAGGGCCATGGAGGCAGAATTCTTGTGAAGAGTGAATTGGACAAGGGATCCGTTTTTTCCGTCGTTTTACCCAAGGGCTCGCTCAAAAATAACTTTACATTTTGATGCGCCGATCCATCCCGCCTGGCTGCGTTACTCGTCGGTTAAATGGCTTGCTATTCGCCCTCCTCGCGTCTTGCCATGCGTGCGCCTCGACTCCTGAAAATGTAAATTTATTTCTTCGCGAACCCTAA
>JADFWI010000355.1 GCA_015222985.1 Pseudomonadota bacterium
CTCCAGACATAAAACGATAAGTAGCCTGCTTTTTTGAATTTCACATCAAACTGTGATGGTTTGATTACAAGAGTGCCGAAGTGCTTTTGAGATGGGAAGAGGTCAAGCTTCCCTTTGTACGTACCAGGTTTGAGTTCGTTGGATTGTGCTAGTTGAAAGTTAAACAGCATTTTGTCTTTCGTGGTTCTTATCTCTAAAGGATAGTCCTGTGGAATTTCAGAAGGGTTGTCCGGATCAAAACTGATGCGTCCGGTTATCGGAGGCGGCTCGTTGATTTTGTCCGCCTGTACGTTTAAAGAGACGTGTTTCTGGTATGGCCCCACACGGTCATAAGGGATTGTACCGAAATCTATTGCTTTCAAATCGGGCAGTTCAAGGCCGGATCTCACTGTTTCAGCAAAATTGGTCAATGCTCTCTCTAATGACAGGCGATTAAAATCTGTCAGATCGACAAGATGTCCCCCCTTGCCTAACTTCGTTACAAGAGACTTGGCATCATTGAATGCTTCCCATTTTAAGACACCAAGCCAGACATTCAATTCGTGCTCCCTCCCAAGTAATGAGATTTTCTTGAAGTTGGCCATATCTTTCTTCTTTCTTGCCTCTTTTTTCTCTTTTGACCATTTGTTGGAATACGGTTCAGACTTTCCGTCTGTGAATACGTACAGTGCGTTGGTGTGAAAGAATTTACTATATTGTCCTGCGAAATCCGTAGCCTGGACAATGGCTTCAGAAATGAATGTCAAGCTGCCACTCTTCTTGTTCAGCCTGACCAGTCTATCTTTGATCGGAAGGATATCATTTTCGGTCTGGTACAGGGCTGTTGCTTCCAGTTTCACCCCTTCATCAAACGAAAAAATGGTTATCCTGTCTCCGGCCTTGATGATATTCTTGCTGCCGTCGAGAAATTCGGTGCCAATTTTGTCTGTAATTACTCTTAGCAGGTCTATATGGCCTTTCCTTTTCATACTTCCACTTGTATCGATACAAAATATCCAGTGAACGTTAGGTGAGTAGCTCTTACCCCAGCAATCGGGTTTTATGACGCTGAACAAACACGTGAACATGACAAATGTGCAGATCGATATCATGTATTTTTTTCGGTGCATTTTACTCCTCCTGTAAGTACGTGAAGGAACCTGACTTCAATGAGGTGTTTTGGTAGAAATATTTGGCTCCTCTCAGTCAAAAAGCTGGCGCCTCATCCAATGGCCGCGGATAACGTTTCCGGATGAACCGCAACATTTTCTCGGAGTGTTACGCAACTTGCATGCCATTGGCTATAAGTACTTCAGACGGAGACTTCTTCAATGGATTCTCTTTTCGATTGAGTGAAGTAGATATGAAGAAGATTATTGAATACGCGAGTCCGTGAAATTCGTGCCTGGAGTCTTGGCTGAAAAGGCTTTAAGGCAGGTTGGGAGACCCTATGAATGTAGCAAAAAGGACTATGTGAAAAGCCAGTGGGACTTTGTTGTGCTTTTTTGGGGAGAGAAGGGGGCGAGACGGGTTTTAGTGATTTGCGGGGGATATGTTCCTTCATCGCAATTACAATATTGAAACCTAACTTTCGGGCCGGCGGACTAAGGTGCTATTATCGGATTTCAAGATTCTTTTCTGTGCTGTACGGGGCAAATAGCCCATTGTCAAACTAAGGCCATTCTGGTAGGTTTTTTGCCATGGAAAATCGCGAAAAAGCAAAGCTGCTCAAGAGGATTCTGGACAGTCAGGGCCTTCCCTCGCTATCGCCTCTTGCCATCAAGTTGGTTGAACTCGCTGCGGACGACCGGAGCTCTGCACGGGATTTGGCCGCAATCATTGAACAGGACCCCGGTCTGGCTACGCGGCTTCTGAGATTAGTTGGCAGCGCTTTTTTTGCTCGGCCACAGCCGGTCGCCTCTATCTCCCAGGCAGTTGTCCTGCTGGGTTTCAAGAGGGTGCGCATCATGGGTTTAACCCTTTCTCTGCGGGACACATTTCCCATGGGCGAGACAGAGGGCATGGACTACAATCATTTCTGGAAGACCTCTTTGTATCGAGCGCTAATTGCACATGATTTTGCCCGGTGCGCGCAGTCAGGCAGCCTTGACCCGGAAGAAGCCTTTGTGGCGGGCTTGATCCTGGAAATCGGCATGCTTTTGCTTTATCAGACGGCTTGTCCCGAGGAAATGAGGAAGAGCTTTCCTGGCGGAAACCTACCCCTGGAAGAGGCCGTTTCCTGGGAGGAGAAAAATCTGGGCGTCAATCACAGGGAGGTAGGGAGCCTCATTCTGCGACGCTGGCGGTTTTCAGCCGATCTGGTGGATAGCCAGAGTTATTTCGGGCGTAAGGCCATTGAGCCACACAAGCCGATCCTGTGCAAGATCGTGGAGCTGGCAAGGAGAGCAACGGAAACCGTTTTCGGCCAGACTGCGGATTTGCATGAGCTGCAAAGACTGGCTCAAGACCTCCTGAAGTTGGAACCCCAAGGGGTGAACGTCATTCTGTCAGAGGCCTTTGATAAGGTAGAAGACCTGGCCGAGCAACTCCTTATCGAGGTTGATTCACAGACCGACATAATAAGGGTAATGGAAAACGCAAATCAGGCCCTCGGTCGGATAAACGCCTCCATGAACACTTCCCTTCAGGGACTTTTGGACCAGGTGGGCCAGTATGACCGATCACTTTCCCGGATATCTGAGGAAATGAGCCAAAGCCGCAGAGATATCCTTCAAAATACTCTGGACGCGGTGGCCCACGAGATTCGCAACCCACTGCTTGCCATCGGGGGCTTTGCCAGGAGGCTGGCACACCAGGCCGACGCAGAAGATCATGGCAGGCAATATGCCAAAATCATTGCCGAAGAGTCTATACGGCTGGAGCGAATCTTAAAGGAGATCCTGGAATATACACGAGCTTACGAGCCCGCCTTTGCCGAGAAAGACATTGTTAGAGTAACAGACAAGGTCCTTGATGAATTTCGAGATCTCTTCCGCGAAAAAGGCATCGACGTGGTCAGGGATTTTCCTGAAGAACCGGTCCGGGTTCCTGTGGATACGGACGGAATTTCCAGGGTCTTGCGACAGCTTGTGAAGAACGCCATTGGCATGATTGGTCAAGACGGTGGCGCTGTAGCCGTGACCGTTCAACCCTTCCGGCAAACCAGGCAAGTATGCATCGGCATTTCTGACAACGGGCGCCCCATGCCGGATGACATACGCGATGCCTTAGAGGAGTCGAACCCTTCCACCAAGACCTTTAGCGTCGGCCTGGGTCTTCCCATGGCACGAAAAATCATAGAGGCTCACAATGGCAGAATTCAATTGGAAGTCCGGGATGGCGTGGGTAATAGCGTGAGGTTTTTCCTTCCGATGTCGCAGTCTCATTGATTTTCTGATTCAGAAATACCCCGGCTGTTGATGTCCTTGCTTTCAAGTTTTTCAGCTCAGATGCCGATAGGGCCTGAAAGGAAGGAGACCGCTGAAATGTTTAAATCTAAGACCGTTACCCGTTCAACGTACCTTGTTATCTGCCTTGGGTTTTTTGTTGGATGCATGAGTACTGATCATTATGTCAAACAAGATGCAAAGTTTTCTCGATTCAAACGGGCGGCCGTCCTGCCATTTGCTCCTCCACCTGAAGTGCCGAAGGAACAAGCATCCGGCATCTGTGAAGGCGTGGCTGATATTGTTGCCACGCAGCTCCTGAAAAAAGGATGGGACGTGGTAGAGCGTGCCCGCGTGCAAGCGATTTTTGAGGAGCGCAATCTTGAAATAAGCGAGTTCCCGGTAGGAACCAATCTCGACAAGGTGCGTCAGCTGTTGGCGGTCGATTGTTTTGTGACCGGTTCCATAACGGAGTGGCGTGAATTCATAGCCTTTCGTAATGACGGTGGTGTCGGGATTACCATAAAAATCTATGACGGCTACACAGGTCAATTAGTGTGGTCAGGCTCCGGCACTAGCACTTTAACTTTGCTTGACGATAAACGACAGAGCTATCATGCCCAGAGAATCATAAAAGACCTTTGCAACAACATTCCCGCTGGCTAAAAAACGGTTTAATGATATGAAAGAACACAACAACACTGATCATGACCATGAGATGCGTCAACGTTTCGCCGAGCAAACTGCAAAGTTCTGGGAAGAATGTAAGAAAAAGGACGACGGTGACTGGCTGCGCGTAGAGGAGGCCCGCACGGATGTGCACCTCCAAGATGATCGGTCTAAGGCAACTTCCCAATAGCTTGGGTTTCCCTCCACGGAGAAAAAACTACCCGGGTTCTTTGATGAGCTACGAAAAAAGGATGGGATGCGTTTCCAAAAAATAGATCTCCAAACGTTTTTGATAGCCCTCTTGTAACACCTTGATCATTTCAGGAAACCCGTAATCCGTAGTGCCTATCGTGCGCACTGGCAGGGCCTCAATGACCGAGTTGGTGACAAAGGCCCCGTCAAATCGGTTCAGATCTGCCGGCGTCACCTTCGATTCGGTCAAGGAGAGGCCAATCGTCCCGGCAACTTTAATGATCTGCTTGCGTGTTATACCTGGAAGGAGGCCTGCATCTACCGGCGGCGTAATGATCCTCCCTTTGTTCAAGAAGAACACGTTAGTGACACTCCCCTCAGTAATCTCGCCACGCTCGTTCGTAAAGAGGGCATCAAACAACCCCTCCCCTCTGGCCCAGTTGAAAACAAAGATGTTTTCCAAGTAGGAAGTTGTCTTGAACCTTACCAAAGGAGACTGAGAAAATCTCTGAAAAGGGGCCAAGGCCAGCTTCACCCTTGAATCCTGCCAGGCCCGGATCCCGTGCAAGGGTTCCCACGTTGTCTGGAAGGCTGTTTTTTCGACACTGTGATCTCCATAAGAGATCAGGTTGAGCCGAAGGCGGGCCTCTGTGCCGGCTGGAATTTCCTTTAGGGCCAGTATCAATGCATCCATAGCTTTTTTTCTAGAGAAGGGGAGGGCGAAAAAACGGCACCCGTCGGCCATGCGGTCCAAATGATCCTCTACAAAGGCGACCTTTCTGCCTGCATAGACCCGAAACGTCTCAAAGAGGCCTTCACCAAAAAAGATGGTTCGGTTTTTCATCTATAATTCAATTCCAAGTGCCATCATGGAAGCTTTTGCCTTGAGGATACTCTCCTCATATTCTCCTTCAGGGTCTGAATCAGCCACAATACCCCC
>JADFWI010000356.1 GCA_015222985.1 Pseudomonadota bacterium
GGCCAATCCTATGGCTCGAAGCGCCAAGCTGCGGGCCGCGGAAAGACTGTAGGGTGTGAGGGGACAATGACAAGACGAAAGGCCGTCAGGAAGCCGCGTTCAACACTGACCCCATGGGTTTTGCTGATAGTGTTCTTTTTTGCAGAGCTGTTAGTCTACAGTTGGTGTCGCGTGCAATATGTGCAGACCGGATACGAAATTGACCAGGTGAGGCAAGAGCGCCGGCGGCTCACAGCGCTTCATCATGAGTTTCAGGTCGAAGAGGCACGGTTGAGATCTCCTGAGCGGATAAGACGTCTTGCCCGAAAACGAGGTTTGGTCATGCCTGACTCCAGTCATGTTGTCGTGCTCCCATGAAAGATTACAGGAAGAAAAAACCTGACCCCACCAAATGGATTCGTTTTCGAATCGTAGTCGTTGGCACTATCTTGACTCTTTGTTTCGGGGTCATCATAGGCAGGGCCGTTCAATTGCAGGTCCTTGAACAGAGCGAGCTTTCTGAGAGGGCCGCAGGTGAGTACAAAAAGGCCTTTCACAAGATGCCCAGGCGGGGCACGATCTATGATCAGAATCATGCGGAGTTGGCGGTAAGCATTGACGTGTCCTCTATCTGCGCCTATCCGAAACGGATCTCCTCCCCGAAGCAGACGACTTCGTTGCTGGCGCGAGCCTTGAACCTGAAACAGGGGCCAATCTTGAAGAAACTCTCTTCGGACAAGAGATTTGTGTGGATAAGGCGTCACGCAAAGCCCGATCAGGTATCGGCGGTCAGAGAGTTGAAACTGGACGGGGTCGACTTTGTGACAGAAAGCCGCCGGTTCTATCCCATGAAAGCCCTGGCTGCTCAGGTCATCGGTTTTTGCGGCACTGACGGGAAGGGATTGGAGGGACTTGAATACTATTATGACCCCTTCCTAAGGGGTAAGGAAAGTAGATGGACTGTCTTCAAAGACGCCCTGGGTCGTTCTTTTGATGTGGAGGCGGTGGCTTTGCCTGAAATCAAGGATGGATGCAATGTGATTCTGACCATTGACAAAAACATTCAGCACATTGCCGAGCAGGCCCTGTCTGAAACGGTGGAGACCTTTTCTGCCGAGTCAGGCGTGGCGGTGGTCATGGTCCCCGACACGGGGGCTGTTCTGGCGATAGCCCATGTGCCTCAATTTAATCCAAACACCTTTGGACGATACGAGCCCTGGGTAAGGAGGAATCGGGCAATTACGGATTCTTTTGAACCCGGCTCCACCTTCAAGATATTCCTGGCCGCTGCCGCGCTGGAGTCGGGCCTCTGCACACCTGATTCCAGATTTGAGTGTGAGGAGGGGCGCTACAAGATCGGCAACAACGTTGTCCATGACGTCCATGCCTATGGCGCCCTCTCACTCAGAGATGTCTTGAAGTATTCAAGTAATATTGGGGCCACCAAAATCGGGGAGAAGATCGGATCAGCATATTTCTGCGACAAGATTAGGGCATTTGGTTTTGGGACCAGGACCGGTGTTGACTGTCCGGGCGAGAGTCCGGGCTCTGTGCTGCCCCTTGAACGCTGGTCGGACATGGATGCTATGGCCATCTGTTTTGGGCAGGGCATTTCTATGTCAGCCTTGCAGCTTGCAGTTGCAGTTTGCGCCACCGCCAATGACGGCGTCCTGATGAAACCATATCTGGTTCAGGCTATGACCGACCGGCAAGGACGTCTCGTAAAGAGCTTTCGGCCCACAAGGCTACGAAGGGTTATTTCAATTGAGACAGCCCGAATCCTGGCCAGGATGCTCGAAAGGGTTGTGGCAAAAGGGGGTACTGGGCCGAAGGCGGCCGTAAGGGGTTACCGGGTCGCAGGAAAGACGGGCACAGCCCAGAAGGTAGATCCCGAGGCAAGAAGGTATTCGAGAGACAAACACACAGCCGTCTTTGCGGGATTTGTGCCGGCTCGAGATCCTGCCGTTGTGATTCTCGTCGTTATTGACGAGCCGAAAAAGCACCACTACGGTGGTGTGGTTGCTGCGCCGGTTTTTAGACAGATTGCCCGGGAAAGCCTTCAGTACCTGAAAATACCTCCTGAATTGGCGACACCTCAGGAAGAAACAGCGGGGTCCGTCAGAGCGTCTGTGGAGGCAACGTGGACGGGGTGAAATTGAGTTCGCTCCTTAACTCTCTGGTCGTGAAAGATGTTGTAGGCTTGGAAGATCAAATCATCAACTCCATCCATTACGACTCTCGCAGTGTGAAACCCGGCGGGCTATTTGTGGCCATCCAGGGGCTTCGGGCTGACGGACACGGCTTTGTTGATGACGCGGTCAAACGGGGGGCCGCGGCTATTGTTGCGGAAAAAGCGCCGTTTGTCCCGGCATCTGTCAGCGTAGTAAAGGTTGAAAGTGCCCGCCGTGCGCTGGCGGCTCTTTCCGCGGCATTTTACGGAGATCCTTCCAGAGAGCTTTTTGTCATTGGCATAACCGGCACCAACGGAAAGACCACAACAGCGTACTTCATCGAATCCATGCTCAGCGCAGCCGGATTCAACGTGGGAGTTATCGGCACGATCAACTACCGGTTTGGAGGACAAGATTTTCCCAATCCAGTGACAACCCCTGAGTCTCTTGACCTGATGCGGATACTTCGTCAGATGGCCGACAGTGGGGTTACCCATGTAGTTATTGAGGTTTCGTCCCATGCCCTGGATCAGGATCGAGTAGCCTGTTGCGAGTTCGATGTCGGCGTTTTTACGAACCTGTCGCGAGACCATCTCGACTATCACGGAGACATGGAGACCTACTGGCAGTGCAAAAAAAAGCTCTGTCTCGAGTGCCTGGAGCTTGGATCAAAACAGGCGCACGCAGTTGCAGTCATCAACTGGGATGATACCAAGGGGAAGGAACTCGCCTCAGAGGTCGCTGTCAAATCTTTACGGGTGGGTCTTTCCGAGGGGTGCCACGTTCGGGGCGAGAATGTTCAGGTGACCTTAAAGGGCGTGTCAGGGAGGGTGCAAACGCCTGAGGACCATTTTGATTTCAGATCTCACATGGTGGGGCATCACAACATACACAACATCTTGGCTGCCACAGGAGTGGCTACAACCATGAGATTGCCGGCGCCGATAATAAAAGCAGGGATAGAGAACCTTCAGGGTGTCCCGGGGAGGCTTGAGCCCGTGGTTAACGAGGCAGGGCTTTGCGTGTTCATAGATTATGCCCACACGCCGGATGCCCTGGAAAACGTTCTGACCGCTTTGAAAGGACTTGCCTCCCGCCGGCTGATCACCATATTCGGTTGCGGGGGTGATCGGGATCGAGAAAAGCGTCCTATGATGGGGGCGGCGGCAGGACGGTTGAGCGATCTTTCGGTGCTAACCTCCGATAATCCACGTACAGAGGCGCCTGAAGCAATCCTGTCCGAAATCACGGCCGGCACGGCTTCAGTGCAGGGCTGCAGGTACGAGCCCAAGGAATTGGCAAATGGGTTTGACAGGCCAGGCTACACGGTAGAGCCGGACAGAAGACGCGCCATTGCCTTGGGACTCAATGCAGCCAGACGTGGAGATACGGTTCTTATCGCAGGCAAAGGGCACGAGACGTACCAGATTATAGGTGAGAAGACTGTGCCTTTTGATGACCGAATAGTAGCGAAGGAAGTACTGGAGAGCTTATCGGGACGAAGGAAGGAATAGGGAGTGAGCAGTGGGCAGTAATCCTTCAATGATCAGTGATGACCAATGACTAATGACCTAACATCCTGGAGCATTTCAGACGTATTGGAGGCCACGGGCGGTCGGTTAGGCTTTGGCGAAGAGACGATTCGCTTTAGGGCGATTTCCACGGATTCCCGCGCCATTCGAGGTGGCGAGCTTTTTGTGGCCATTACCGGACAGAAATATGACGGACACCAGTTTGTGCATATGGCCCTTGAGAAAGGCGCCATGGGCGTCCTTGTTAGCGAAGCGTTTACGAGTTCAGATGCGCCAGGCCTGGGAAAGGACCGGTGCTCGATTGTTGTGCCGGACACTCTTAAGGCTTTGGGCGACATGGCCGCGTTTCATCGCAGGCAAAGTGAAGCTTCGGTTGTGGCCATAACCGGCACGAACGGCAAGACAACTACCAAGGAAATGACAGCGGCCGTGTTGAGCCGGGCATTCTCTGTGCTGAAAACGTCCGGGAACTTCAACAATCTGATTGGGTTGCCCCTCACCCTGTTTCGCTTAACGGAAGAGCACGAATGGGCTGTCCTTGAACTGGCCATGAATCACCCCGGGGAGATCGGGCGGCTTTCCCGAATCTGCACGCCTCAGATAGGTGTGATCACCAATATAGAAGCAGGCCACCTGGAGGGTGTGAAGAATATAGACGGGGTGATGAAGGCAAAGGGCGAACTCCTTGAGGTCTTGGGTGAAGACGGAACGGCAGTGCTGAATATCGATGACCAGAGGATTTGCCGGCTCGCCGAGCAATTTGACGGACGCGTGATTAGCTTCGGGATTCACGCCTCGGCTGAGGTATGGGCAACCCCGGTGTCTCAGACTGCTTCTGGCTGTTCATTTGACCTTTGTTGGTACGATGAGTCAATTCGCGTACGTCTGGGGATTTGGGGAAACGGCGCCATCTACA
>JADFWI010000357.1 GCA_015222985.1 Pseudomonadota bacterium
AACACCTCTTTCTGTCATTCCGGGCTCTCCGCCATAGGCTCTGGCCCGCAGGCGGGCGAAAGCCGGAATCCAGTTTATTCAGCCCCGCCGTGCTCGCGCCTGTCGCGGCAGGTAGTTACAAAGGCTCTGGACTCCGGTTTTCATCGGAGTGACGACTTTTTACGAGATTATCAAAATTGACTGCGCTGAAAGCGCATTCCTCAACTTTAGCTCATTTTAGGCATTTTAAACTTTAGGCACTTTTTTGGTTCCAGCTGACCCCGGTGTAGACATCCTGACACAAAATACGTCACCGAACTTGAGAAACATAGCACTACGTACCCGTCAGCCTGCGCAAAGCCTCTTCGTATTTCATCCTGGTGTTTTTCACCACATCAGACGGGAGTTCCGGGGCTGGAGGCCTCTGGTTCCACTCAAGCGAAAGGAGATAATCTCGTACATATTGCTTATCAAAACTCTTCTGGGGACCACCTGGCTTGTACGTATCCTTTGGCCAAAAACGAGAAGAGTCAGGTGTCAGGATCTCGTCAATCAGAACAAGCCGGCCGTCGATTAGGCCGAACTCAAACTTGGTGTCCGCTATGATGATCCCGCGGAGTTCAGCTATCTCCACTGCCTTTTGATATATGGAAATACTCAGACCCTTGAGTTGCGCTGCCATGTCTTTTCCCACGAGACCCTCTGCCTGACCGAAACTAATATTGACATCATGAGTCCCTGCTTCTTCCTTGGTGGAGGGCGTAAAGACGGGTTCAGGCAAGCGGTCCGATTCTTGAAGACCCTCTGGAAGCCTTATTCCGCAAATCTCCTTTGATTCCAGGTAGGACTTCCAGCCAGAACCTGACAGGTATCCCCTCACTATACACTCCAGAGGAAGGGGGTCTGCCCTTCGGACCAACATACTCCTATCTCTTAGAACATCAGCATATTGAAGACAAGACTCAGGGAATTCGTCTACATCTGCCGTGATCAGGTGATTGGGCACAATGCCTTCCATCTTCTGAAACCAGAACCTGGACATCCGGGTCAATATGCAGCCCTTTGCCGGAATGGGATTGGGCATGACCACATCAAAGGCAGAGATGCGATCTGTGGCCACAATCAAAAGGGTATCGCCAAGGTCATAGAGATCCCTCACCTTGCCGCGCCCAGCCAGTTTCAAGTCGGGAAAAACTGTTTCGTACACAGAAGCTTCCAAGGTTAGCTCCTTATTTCATTTGTCATAACATCCTTTTAATATGCTCTTTTATAGTTGAGGGTATCAAGAAAAGTCAAGGAGCAAATCAGATCCTGTTTGCCGTTGACAGGCACACTTCGTATGCTATTCATGGATGAAATCGTAAAGCGATTTCATCTACGGAGGATAAAAATGGACAAGAAGGTTACAATTGTTGGCGCCGGAAACGTAGGCGCAACCGCAGCGCAGCGTCTGGCGGAAAAGGAGTTGTCTGATGTTGTCGTTGTCGACGTCGTAGAGGGTTTGCCCCAGGGGAAAGCCTTGGATTTGCAGCAGGCGGCGCCAATAGAAAAACATGATGCCAGACTCATAGGAACCAACTCGTACGAGGCCTCGGCAGGGTCTGACATAGTCATTGTCACGGCAGGTGTGCCCCGCAAACCGGGCATGAGTCGAGACGATCTTCTGGCTACAAACGCCAACATTGTTAAAACTGTAATCGAACAGACCGCCCCCCTTTCTCCAGAGGCTATCCTGATTATCGTGAGCAACCCCCTGGACGCCATGTGTCACGTAGCGCTTGAGGCTAGTGGTTTTCCGAAAAACAGGGTCGTGGGTATGGCCGGAGTCCTTGACTCGGCCCGCTTTCGAACCTTCATAGCAATGGAACTGAATGTGTCTATAGAAAATACACACGCCTTTGTGATGGGCGGCCATGGCGATACTATGGTCCCCCTGCCCCGCTATTCCACTGTCGCAGGCATTCCCATCATTGAACTCATGCCACGGGAACGAATAGATGCCCTGGTGGAGCGGACCAGAAATGGCGGAGCAGAGATCGTGGGCTTGTTGAAGACGGGCAGCGCTTATTATGCTCCGGCTTCAGGCGCTGTGGAGATAGCTGAAGCGATCCTTAAAGACAAAAAGAAGATCCTTCCCTGCGCAGCCTATTTGGAGGGAGAATATGGTATTCACGGTCTCTTTATCGGTGTCCCGGTAAAACTCGGAAGGAGCGGCATCGAGCAAATCATCCAGATCAACCTAACCGAGCAGGAACATGCCGCGCTTCAAAAGTCCGCCCAGGCAGTGCGCGAATTGGTAGAGTCCTTGAAGAGGTAAAGAAAGTGACATATTTGGCAAAGAAATACCACTTTCAGGACCTGGTGTGTGAAAAAAAAGTTGACTTAAAGGCACTTTCTGGTTTATTTTTATATAATAAAAACTTGAGGAGCTTTTCTTCACTCACAACCCGCTGATTGAACCCTGACTCAACAGGAAAACCATGGGTGAAATTTCCGAGACATCCGCAAAAATCCTGATCGTGGATAATGACGAGAAGATCCTGTCGATCCTTCAAGAATACTTGGAGCTTTGTCATTATCAGGTCACAACGGTACCCTCCGGCCTTGACGCGTTGATGCTCCTGCGCTCGGGAGACTACAATATTCTTTTAACTGATATTGTCATGCCTGACATCAGCGGTCTTGGCCTCATCGAGATCACACGAAAGGAGTTCCCTGACTTGCCGATTATTGCCATGACGGGTTATGGCAGGCAAGTGAGAAGTCTGACGAGTGAGCGGTCCCCTGACTACTACTTGGAAAAACCTTTTGATTTGACTGAGTTATCAAAAGCTGTCCATTCTGTTTTGCACAAAGAAACAAGTAACTCGTAGGTCCAATTCATATGAACATATGCGATCAGATTCTTGCCGGAAAAAGCTCTTCTATCCTGAAAGTTAAGGAGCTTATCCGCCAAGTTGCCAACAGCGACTTGAATGTAATCATCTGCGGGGAGAGTGGCGTTGGCAAGGAACTGGTGGCTCAGGCCCTTCATCTATGCTCGAATCGAAAGGGCAAGCCTTTTGTCAAGGTCAACTGTGCTGCAATTCCCGGCGAACTTCTGGAAAGCGAGCTGTTTGGTTATGAAAGAGGCGCTTTTACCGGCGCTGACAGGACGAAGGTGGGCAAGTTCGAGTTGGCCCATAGCGGCACCATTTTCTTGGACGAGATCGGAGACATGCCCCTTTCGCTGCAGTCGAAGATGCTTCAGGTCCTGCAGGACTTTCAGTTTTCGCGCCTTGGCGCAAAGACGGATGTAAGGGTCAACTGCTGGGTCTTGGCTGCCACCAATCAAGACCTCGAACAGAGTGTCAGAGAAGGCCTTTTTCGAGAGGACCTTTACTACCGACTTAATATTATCAGGATATTCATTCCTCCCCTCAGGGAAAGGCCGGATGATATCGACGTGCTCATTGATTACTTTTCCGGCAGATTTGCCGAAAAGATCGAAAGGACTCTGTTTGAGTTCACCGATGGCACACGCGATTTTTTCCACCAATATTCTTGGCCCGGCAATGTCCGAGAGCTTAAGAACACGGTGGAACGTCTAATGATCTTGGGAGACTGGCGCACTGTAAAAGCGGAGCTCATGGCCAGGGAAACAAAACAGTTCGGTAGTCATGAACTGACCACTCAGCCCCCGCCTCCCGTGCCTGACGACTACGAAGTAGTTACAGTACAAAAAAAGAAGTTTCCTCCCTTGAAAGAGGTCAAAAAGAAAGCTGTTCAGGAAGCCGAGGGCAAGCTCATCAGCGAAGTCCTCACAGAGACGGACTGGAACCGAAAACGGGCAGCGAAACTCCTGCAGATCAGCTACAAAGCCCTTCTTTACAAAATCAAGGAACTAAATCTACGTCGCGAGGACTAATGTCGCCTTTCGTGGTTCTACATGATAGGATTTGTTTTCCCATAAGTGGTAACTTTTTTACCAAAAAGGAGAACTATTTTACTTCTTTTCGGCTTGTGACCTGATTTTCCTCACTCCGCGTCATTTTCACGGCCCCTTGTGGCCCACGTTTTACGCGACATCAGGGCTCTGTCATTCTCGAAGGTAGTCCCGTGAAATCATAGAGACTGTCACCGGATCGATTTTTGATAAATTCCAAATTCGAAGCACGAAAGACTTTGACGTTTCCCTGACGCAACACCCCTTGCTTGCACGTGCTGGCATCATGCTTGCTTTAATAAAAAAAAGAGGATCATCTCCCGATTAGTTGTAGTTAATTAAGGCCAAATAAATGGGTTATCTCCAATTGAACAGGCGTTATCCCAGAGGGGT
>JADFWI010000358.1 GCA_015222985.1 Pseudomonadota bacterium
AGCACGATATTCGGATTTGCGGCTGACGCCTTGAGAACAGTACGGATTTTGAGACTCCCATAACCGTCCAATATTAGCAATTTTGCACCGACTTTGACGTTACCGTGGGGTTGAGGCCCGGTGCTTGACATCGACAATGTAGATTTTGATTGTTTGCTTTTGAAAGGAGAAGGATTGTGGCATCAGATGTCAATGACATTACAGTACATTACGAAGAAGGCGACATAGTTGTCGTCAAGGAATTGGACAAGTCAGTCCTTTCCAAAGGCGCATGGACGACAATTATTTTCAGGTACCAGGAATGGGATCGAAAGAAAGAAGGGTACGGTCCGGATCGTTTTACTATTCGCCGGTATCGCAAGTTGAATGGCGAGTACAGACAGCAGTCAAGATTCAACATTTCCAGCAAGGATCAGGCGACGAAGATTATTGGTGCATTGCAGAAGTGGGTGAGGGAGTGATTCTGCCACTAGGTGGCAAGGCGGATGCGAAAATCCTCTAAGGCCTTTTGCAGCTTTCGTCGGACAAAAGCGCCTTTGTCGCCATTTGTTAGCGCGTCATAGACATCAAAGTCGGGTTGAGCTTTCGAGAGTTTTGGGGGGGTTGCTTTGTTCTCGGCTTTCATCTCTTTGAAGCGCTGAACCATTTCAATAAGGGTATATTTTTCTCCGGGGAAACTGGTAAGCCATCCCAATCGACGCATCAATTCAAAGCGCACCTGATCTGCCAAGAAAAGGTGGATATCCACAACCATCATTTGATCCGTAGTCGGAAGATAGTAGAATTTTAGCGCTTCTCCAAGCCCAAGGATGCCCAGGATGAGCTCATAGAAGGCAACAGCAGTCTTCTCTCCAGGCAGGGCTAGTATGTAGAGTGTGCTGTCTGAGAGATCCGCAAGCTTGGTCTTTGCGCCATATGTTTCACCAAAGCGTTTGTGCCAGGCTCGGAAGCCTCTCTGCTCGACCGCCTTGATTCGATACGCTTGAAGATCAATGACTTTAGTCATTTGCGTTTAACCTGGGTCCACCGATGGTCTGCCTTGTATAGTTGACCAGAAAGTGTTCGGACTTCACAACCAAGTAACTAGCAGATGCCCACCCATTGGTCAATCGCACCTTTACCCTATAGTTGCATAAACAACATGGCAAAGGGTCATGAAAAGCAATAATAGTTTTCGTTTGCGACCTTTTCGAGCAATTCTGTGGAGTCCACTACGAATGATATCCAGAGAATTAAAAAAATTGCCAAGTTGTTTACCCTCCGGGAAAGCCGAGGATACCACATCTTCTTTGTTGGCAAGAGTTCGGCGTAGCCGACTACAGCCTCACTCTTGCCGCCTTGAATCTGTGGCATCCTCGACTTTTGCAACGTCAGGGTTTACAAACCGGAACATAGGATTTAGTATTGAAATGTCCGGGTGAGCCCCACTTGGCGTATGTTCTCAATAACCAGGGAATGAAGGCTTTTTCTTTCAGGCGATATCAATCCGCCGGCGGACCAATTATTCTCGAGCAGCGTGACCAGATATTTATGATTTAGGCAACACTGGAAGCATGGAACAAAGGAGTTATTCATGGAGTACATAAAAATACGCTTTGGGAAGGATCTCGGGCACATGCACAGCAGGCTGCAAAGAACCATAGACGAGATGTTCCGACAGGTCAACCCCATGCTCGTGCTGCCCCAACAAACGTGGCGTCCTCAGATGGACATGTATGAAACGCCTGAGGAGATTATAGTCGTGGGAGAGGTTTCCGGGGTGGACAAGGAGGACCTGGAAGTGGAACTTGATCACAAGGCCGTGAGGATAACAGGTGTGAGGCGGGAAATCGCCCCTGTTTCAGGCATGAGATACCACCTGGCCGAAATCACCTACGGCAGATTTGAAAAGATTTTGCTCCTGCCCGTGCCCATAAATCCCGAGGAAGTCCAGGCCTCCTATACCAATGGTCTTCTCAAAATCACCATGGCAAAGCGGCCGCGTGAACAGGTTCGTCAGATTCCTATTGAGGGTGAGTAATCCGGAGGATTTGGAGATATCATCATGACAGCAGCGCAGAATGACCATGCTCCACAACAAGGAGACGAGAGTTTCAAGATTCCTGAAGTGTTGCCGATCTTGCCGGTTGTAGATCTCACGCTTTTTCCTAAGATGGTCCTTCCCATTATGGTCGAGGAAGAAGGGTCTCAGAAATTGGTAGATGAGGCCATGGCCAAAGACCGTCTCATCGGAATCGTTGTTTCCAAAGAGAAAGACCTGAAGGCTTCTCACAAGCCAGACGCCCTGTATCAGATAGGCACTGCCGCCCTAATCCTGAAGATGGCAAAACCCGACGACCACGTGACGCAACTCCTTGTGCAGGGTGTAAGCCGGTTTCGGATCGAGAGATTCACCACCGACGAGCCATATCTTAGCGCGAGAATTGAACCTATCTCCGAAAAAACCGTCAAAGACATCGAAGTAGACGCGATGATGAGCAACCTGGTCGGCCTCTACCAAAAGGTCCTGGAGTTTTCTCCTTACCTTCCAAGGGAGCTGGGGGCCCTTTCAAGATCCCTGGATGAAGGTGGGATGCTGGCGGACCTCATTGCCTCAAGCCTGAACATAAGTAAAGACAAGAAGCAGAAGGTCCTCGAGGCTGTGGACATAAAGAAACGCCTGAAAGAGGTGACACGGCTGATCAACCAGGAGCTTCAGGTCCTTGAGTTGGGACATAAGATTCAATCTCAGGTCAAGCAGGACATGGACAAGAGCCAGAGGGAGTTTTACTTGCGACAACAGCTTAAGGCCATAAAGGAAGAGCTGGGTGAACAGGATGAAAGCAAGGTAGAGGTGGAGGACTATAAGACCAAGATTGCCGAGAAGAATCTTCCCGAGGAAGCCAGGAAAGAGGCGGAGCGCGAACTGGGACGCCTGAAGCGAATGCATCCGTCTTCAGCCGAGTACACCGTGGCTTCTACGTATCTGGACTGGATCGTTGCCCTTCCCTGGAACGAAAGCACCGAAGACATGCTGGACATAAAGAAGGCCCAGACCATATTGGACGAAGACCATTACGACCTCGAGAAAGTGAAGAAGCGTATCGTCGAATACCTCGCAGTTCGTAAACTCAAGCCTGACTCCAAGGGCCCTATCCTCTGCTTTGTGGGACCGCCGGGCACAGGCAAGACCTCCCTGGGCCGTTCCATTGCCAGGGCCCTGGGGAGGAAGTTTGTCCGGCTGTCGCTGGGAGGCGTGCGAGATGAGGCTGAAATACGCGGTCATCGTCGGACTTATGTGGGGGCACTGCCCGGCCGTATCATACAGGGAATCAGACGGGCCGAGAGCAATAATCCTGTTTTCATGTTGGACGAGATCGACAAAGTGGGAGCCGATTTTCGCGGTGACCCCTCTGCGGCCCTCCTGGAGGTCCTTGATCCAGAGCAAAACTACACCTTTTCCGATCACTACCTGGATGTTGCCTTTGACCTTTCTAAGGTGATGTTCATCACGACTGGCAACATCCTGGATACTGTTCCCGCGGCTCTTAGGGACCGCATGGAGGTGTTGGATCTTCTCGGCTACACGGACGATGAAAAGGTGAAAATCGCTCAACGCTATCTCATCCCCCGCCAGTTGGAGGCCCACGGTATCACAGCGGAACAGCTCACGATTACTGCAGACGCTATCCGGCGGGTGATATCCGGGTATACGCGGGAAGCCGGTTTGAGGAATTTGGAACGGGAGATAGCGACCATCTGTCGTGGTGTGGCTTGTGTCATAGCAGAAGGATGCAAAAAGCCCACACACGTCAAGGCAAGAGATCTCCACAGATTCCTGGGACCTGTACGGTTCCGTTCCGAGGTGAGGGAACGGACCTCAATTCCTGGTGTGGCAGC
>JADFWI010000359.1 GCA_015222985.1 Pseudomonadota bacterium
CACCGAAGTGCTCCAGCGCTTCAAAAGCGAATCACGCATCATCGCGCGCCTCAATCATCCTAACATTATCCACGTGATAGACCGAGGGGTCACACCTGAAGGCATGCCCTATTTTGTTATGGAACATGTGGAGGGCGCTGATCTCGGCCAGGAGATCAAAGCAGGGGGTCTCGACACTAACCGAAAGCTGGACCTGACTATTCAGGTATGCAAGGCCCTTTCTTATGCACACAAGAACGGCGTGATTCACCGCGATATCAAGCCGGCCAACGTCTTGATCGACACCGACGGCAACGCACTGGTCCTTGATTTCGGTATCGCCAAGCTCTCTGGCAACGGAGGGCCTGACAGAGACCACACTCAGACAGACGTCGTCATGGGGACCATCGAGTACATGGCCCCTGAGCAGCGGACGGCCACCCATGCTGTTACTGCCGCCAGTGACCTGTACTCACTGGGCGCTCTCATGTATGAGCTGTTTACCGGAGTCAAACCGCTCGGTCGCTTCCGGTCCCCTTCGGAACTGGACCCATCTGTTCCCCAGCCTCTCGAAGAGGTAATTTTGCGTTGCCTGGAGCCTAACCCGGAGGATCGTTTTGCGTCGGCTGACGAAGTCAAGGACCGTCTTCTGCAGGTTCTTCAGGGAGCGCACCTGCCCAGTGCCCAAAAGGAGCGAGCCAGAATAGGACTGGCCAAAGTGGAAGACAAATTCGGCTTGCTCGATGTCATCAAGGAAGACGACTACGGCGCAGTTTATCTTTATCAAGACAACGTGGACCATAGACTTCTGGTGATAAAGAAGCGAACCAAAACCGGTGCAGGCCTTAGTGAGGCAAAAATTCTTACCAACCTGAAACACAAAAACATCGTCAACATCCTGGGCGCCTCCGGAGACGGGCGACTCTTCATTATTGTATTGGAGTACCTGAGCGGGGGGTGCCTGAAAGACCGCCTGATCCGGCCCTATGCCTGGGCAGATGCACTCAGGATTGCAAAGCAGATATCGAGCGGCCTTTCGTTTGCCCACAGAAACAGGATTGTGCATGGGAACCTCAGACCGAGCAACATACTTTTCACGGAATCGGGAGAGGTCAGGATTACTGACTTTGGCTTGGATGAGCACTACGCTTCGGAGGAGGGCGGCACGAACTGGTATAACGTGTGCGATGAGGACAGATCGCCCAGTGGAGACATCTTCGCAGCGGGCGTTATTTTTTACCACATGTTGACTGGTCTGATGCCTGTCTGGAAAGATGCCAAAATCGTCCCCGACAATCAGTTCAACCTACTTCCCATCAAACTGCAGAAGATGATCACCCGGATGGTTTCATGTGACGAAGACGTCCGACACAGTAGTTTTGACCAGGTGATCGTGGAGATTGATGGTCTCCTAGCCGCCCATGAAGAGGAAAAGCGGCAACAGAAGGCGCGTCAAGCACAAATGAGGTCTGTCAGCGCGGCCCCTGCCACTCCGCAAAGATCAAGGGGGAGAAGACTCTTGCAGACCTTTCTGCTCCTTGGCCTGCTTGTTGTTACCGCCCTGGTGTACCTTAACCATGTCGACCAAATCAGTGTGTACATGGATACGATTGCAGTTTTGTGGGACAAGCTAACGTTGCAATTGGGGTCACTCTTTTCAAAATAGCCAGCCAGACGAGCAGGCTAATACATTGTTTTCACAGGAGGAAGTCATGGCTGAATGGCATGTGTTGCTGAACGATAGGATCATCGAGAAGTTTTGGATAAAGGAAGGGGACACTGTAAGCATTGGCAGGGGCAAGACAGCAGACGTCAGCATAGACAACGCCGCGGTTTCAAGACACCACGCCACGCTTGAAATGCGAAACGGTGAATACTTGCTAACGGACCTGAAAAGTGTGAACGGCACCCGGGTCAACGGGCACAAGATCGAAGGCGCGACTCCCATTACGGCAGCCGAACGAATCGAGATCGGAAAATTCCAGTTTGTAGTGGCTCAAATCTCGGAGGACTCTTACCCCGCTTATGCCATGGTGCGAACTTCAGAGGCGGAGCTGACACGTTTGCCTGATATGCCCACCGATTTCGAAGGCACGGTTTTCGTGGCTCCAAGACGGCTGACTCTGGTTGAGGGCAAGGCAACACCCGAAAGGCTGTCGCTGAAAGAAAAGCCCGCTGTCACGCTTGGCAAAGATGCTGCCTGTGACGTGTGTGTTGCCGGTGGCAAAGTTGGCAAGATCCAGTGCCAAATTCTGGCCAAGGGCGATCAGCATTTCTTAGTACACAAAGCGGGGTGGAAGCGCACGACACTCAACAGCAAAAAGATTCATGGAGAGCAGAAACTGCGCAAGGGAGATATGATCGGAATTGGCGGCTCGGAAATAAGGTTTGAGTAGTCGGGCATGGGAAATCGGGGGCACAGGTGATATGAAACCCCTCATCACGGTCGACCGAAATTATGTTTTCACGGGAGAGAGGCATGGCTGAATGGCATGTGATGCTTAACGACAGAACCATCGACAGGTTTTCGATGGAGGAGGGGGACACTGTAAACATCGGTAGGGGGAAAACCGCAGACGTCAACCTTGACAATGTTGCTGTGTCCAGACACCACGCCAGGCTTGAAATGCGAAACGGCAAGTACTTCCTGACGGACTTGAGAAGTGTGAACGGGACCTTTGTAAACGGATGCAAGATCACAGACAGTGTTCCCGTAACCGCAGCGGACCGCATCAAAATCGGAAAGTTCCGATTTGTGTTGGAGCTGGCCTCAAAGCGGGTGTCTTCCCCTGTCATGCCGACTGATTTCGAAGGGACTGTTTATGTCGTCCCAAAGGAGAAACGCAGTAGGATAACTGATGTGCAAGCCCCTCGCATTGCGGTGATCGAAGGAGACGCGACACCGGACCGGTTATCCCTGAAAGGAAAGGAAACCGTGATTTTGGGCAGAGGTGTTGCGTGCGACCTCCGGGTGCATGGGTGGCTTATCGCCAAGATACAGTGCTACATTCTTGCCAGGGGGGGCGAGTACTACTTGGCGCACCGCGCCGGGTGGAGCCGGACAAGTCTCAACGGCACAAAAATGCTGGAAGAGACAAAACTGCGTAGAGGAGACGTGATAGGCATCGGCCGGTCGAAATTGAGGTTCGAATAACCCTTAAGATGAATCCCAGTCAGTGTCCCAAGGACTGGGTAACGAATTTCACAGTGATAGTGTTTTCCCAAGCCATTTCTTAAAAAGAACATCCTGAATCAGATAACTTTTATCTTTCACAATAATCTCTTTTCTTATAAGGCTTGACAGGGCTTTTGTAACCAAAGAGCCGGTT
This sequence comes from Pseudomonadota bacterium, assembly GCA_015222985.1. Taxonomy (GTDB): domain Bacteria; phylum Desulfobacterota; class Desulfobacteria; order Desulfobacterales. Next base: position 3,309 of record JADFWI010000359.1, read on the forward strand.
TTTAGGTTAACCGACTTTAAAGAGTCTGCGTTAAAAAGGTTGGATCCGTTGTTCAGCAGGATCAGTTTTAAGGTTTTCTTTTGATTAATACTCAAGGTTTCCCATAATACGGTGTGTTCCAGGCTTCTCTTCTCTATGATTGCATTCTCTACGTTATTGATAATCTCAGGTGGAAACCCCTTTTTCCTCGGTTCTTCCCAGAGGTGAAACAGGAAATTCTGGATATACATTGGATGGTTTTCAAATCTCGCTACAATATCTTCTATCAGTTCAACAGAAAGATGAACATTTTTCCGGCTGAATAGCTTCTGAACCCAGGGGACATATTCTTTTGTTTCTATTTTATCTAAAGGGAAACTTTCTGCCAATTTATAAAATGCGCGGTTAGTTGAGTTAAACATTTCGGTTATCAGGTGTTGCTGACTACCTGAAAAAATATAACAGATATTTGAATGCTGCTGAATAAACGAGCGTAATCTTCTTTCAAAACCGTCTTCTGTATAACTGGCAACTTCCTGGAATTCATCAAAAGCAATAACCAGTTTACGTTTTTGTGAATACTTTGAGAGAATATTCATCAGTTCTTCCAGAATTGTTTTTTCATTAACTGCCTCAAAGGACGGCGAAACTGAAGCGCCTCCTGTTGTTGGGTCTATGCTTAGATTGAGCTTGATATTGCTTAGAGATTTACTGACTGACTTGAGGAGTCTTTCAAAATTTGATTCCAGTTGACTTAATGCCTGAAAGGTTCGGGTAATAAAGTCCTTTTCAGATATAGTTCCATACAACTCGACATGTATAGCGCCGATATTGAGATTTTTTTTCTTAATTTCACGGAAAACTTGCCGAATTAATGAGCTTTTCCCGTATCTTCTATGGGAATACAAAAGCACATTCTGAGATCCTCTTATATATCTGATCAGTTCAGACAGTTCTTTCTTGCGGTTGCAAAAAGACTCGCCAGTGACATAGTTGCTGTAGGCAAATGGATTTCTCATATTTCACCTCACGGCTTAGCCTATTTGGTGTATTAACCATTACGCTATATTGGTTATACCTCTTGGTGTAACAAGTAATACACATTGTATGTAATGTCAAGTAATCATCCTGGCGCAGCATGCGAAATGCCGGACCCGATAAGCCCCTCTTCCCGTGCGCACGGAATGCAAAGGAAATCCCCGCCCCTTGTTTCAATCATCCTGGTAGCCATGGTCATCTCTGCACACCGGGAGCACGCCTTGGAAGGGGCCAGGGGGGCATAGGGCGGCTCGGGACACTTGACGTCTATTGTCTCAAAGACCGCATCAAAGGGTTTGGCAAGGAGATCCACAGCTTTGAGCAATTTTTGCCGCATCCTTTGTTTGACCGTTGCTCTGCCGGCAGCAAAGGCCTCTTCAAGCTCGTCGAACTCTTCCTTATGCTCTCCTTCGTACTCATAGGGGCCTTGACGCGAGAAGCGAAATGCCCGCTTGTCAGATCGATTAAGGACCGTAAAGGCGTTTTTGCCGTAATCCTTCAGGATGAGGTTGCCTTTCCCTGTTGTCGTGCCAAGCAAAACCTGCAGGGCGTCAACAGCGCACGTATCGTTTTCGCTGATGACCACTACTTCTTCATCCTTGGAGCGACGAAGACCAAGCAGTTCTTTGGCCTGTTTTGCAACCATGTAGCCATAAACCAGGCCAGGACATATATGGCCGTG
>JADFWI010000045.1 GCA_015222985.1 Pseudomonadota bacterium
AATCATCTGATTCAGGCCGCCCGTCGGAACCTTGATGTGACCATGATTGTGGTTAATAACCTGAATTTTGGAATGACCGGTGGTCAAGCGGCACCGACGACGCCCCTTGATCTAAACACCACCACTACGCCCTACGGTAACCGTGAAAGGCCTTTTGACATATGCAAACTGGCCATCACAGCAGGCGCCACCTTTGTGAGCCGATGGAACACCGCCAAGCCGATCCGTGCCATAAGGGCAATTAAGAAGGCCCTGCGGCATCGAGGCTTCTCCCTTGTGGAAATGGTCTGTCAATGTCCGACCTATTTCGGACGGAAGGCCCTCTCCTCTGGTGATCCTGTTAAAGTACTGGAATGGATAGAGGAGTGTTCTCTCACCGCTAAGAAAGCCGGCAAGCTTCCAGAGGAGGAGGTTTTGAACCGGTTTGTCTTGGGGGATTTTACTGAAAAGAGCGAACCGGTCTTTGAGGGCAGCTCAGTTTACCCCCAAGAGGGAGGTGAATAATGGGTGAAGGCCGGATCAACATCCAGTTTTGCGGATTTGGCGGGCAGGGGATTATTCTTTCGGCGGTAGTTTTTGGTGCGACGGCAGTTACAATGGGCGGAATGAATGCCGTCCAGACACAATCCTACGGTTCTGAGGCCCGTGGGGGAGAGTGCCAGGCTGAGGTGATTGTCTCTAAGGAAACGATCGACTCACCCTTGGCCGACCAGATGGATATCCTCGTTTCCATGTCACAGTCCGCTCTCAATAAATACCTGCCGCGCCTGAGGTCAGGGGGCACCTTGCTCTTCGATCCGGAGTTTGCCGTTCTCCCATATCGCTCGGACATCACAGCCATCGAAGTTCCCGCCACCCAAGTTGCAGCAGAGATTGGCATAAAGCTGGCAGCGAATATGGTAATGTTGGGATTTCTGCAGCAGGCCACCGGGTTGTTCACGGAAAACAACTTACTTGAAACCATTCGTGAGAATATCCCAGAACGATATATCGATGTTAATCTGGAGGCGGCAAGACGTGGGATCGGACTGGCGAAAGATGGCAGGGTAGAGGTGGAGGTTTAAGCAATGCGGCTTCTGGAGTTTCAGGCAATTAGGTTACTCGCAGAAAAAGGGATTTTTGTTCCAAAGGGCGTGCTCGTCACCTCACCGAAGGACCTCCAGAAGGTATCGCTTCCCACCGTTTTAAAGGCTCAGGTCCCGGTAGGTGGACGGGGCAAGGCAGGTGGTATACGTAGGGTGGAGCAGGCGGAAGAAGCTTCATCGGTTGTGAATGAATTGTTTGACTCCACGATCATGGGTCACCCTGTCCAGGCCTTACTGGCTGAAGATCCTGTTGAGGTGAGCAGGGAGTTATATGTTGCCTATCTCATCGACAAGCAGGCCAACATGCCATTGCTGATGGCGAGTTCTGCAGGTGGTATTGATATCGAGGAGGTAGCGAAAAAAACGCCCGAACGGATCATCAAGAAGTATATTGATCCGGTAGTGGGAGCCCAGGACTATGCAATCCGTTCCCTGGCCAAGGCCTTGGAGATCGAAGATGTTCGGGCTTTTGTGAGCCTTATCCGGAAGATATGCACTATCTTTCAGGAGTTAGATGCCACTCTGCTTGAGATTAACCCCTTGGCCATAACCTCGAATGAACTGATGGCCCTGGATGCGAAGATCTTACTGGATGACAAGGCGGCATATCGGCACCAGGAGCTCTTTAGTGAACTGGAGTCGGAGCAGAAATACCTGGATAGGCGGCACAAGAGCAGGGCGGAGGAACTGTCTGAAAAGAGGCAGATCAACTATGTGCCCCTGGGGGGGAATATTGGGATGATTGCCGACGGTGCTGGGACCGGCATGCTCACGTTGGACATGATCCATGATGCCGGAGGCAAGCCCGCGAACTTTTGTGAGATGGGAGGCATGGCCAATGCTGAGATCATGCAACGCACCATGGAGGTAGTTCTCGCTGATGACCTCGTCAAGGTGCTCATCATAAGCCTGATCGGTGGGCTCACACGCATGGATGAGATGGCCGAAGGAATCGTCCGGTATGTGAAAGACAACGACCAATCCGTGCCTATTGTGATCCGCATGTGCGGTACCAATGCTGACGCTGGTATACCGATGCTACGCGAAGCCGGCCTGGATGCCTATGAGGACCTGGCCACGGCTGTGCAAACTGCAGTGCAGCAAGCAAAGGACCTGTGAGATGGCCATTCTTATAGACGAGAACACGCGTGTGTTGGTACAGGGGATTACCGGGAATGTGGGCTCCTTTCAGGCGCAGATCATGCGAGACTACGGGACCAAGATTGTGGCAGGCGTGACTCCGGGAAAGGGGGGCAGGAAGGTACATGGCATTCCGATCTATGACCTCGTTGAGGAGGCCGTTCAGGAACATCAAGTGGATGCGGTCATTAGCTTTGTACCGGCTCGGTTTGCCAAGGATGCTGCAATTGAAGTTTTGAGCAGTGGCATTCGGTTCCTGGTACTGACCGCAGAAGGTATCCCTGACCATGATGTTTTGATTGTGCTCCGGTATGCCGCCATCAAAGGGGCAACCGTGCTGGGGCCAGACACGCCTGGTTTGATTTCACCAGGCAAGTGTAAGCTCGGTGTACACCCGCACACTATGTTCATGGAAGGTCGGGTGGGAATAGTCTCCAAGAGCGGTTCGCTTTCCTACGAGGTTGGCAGAGTGCTTACAAAGAATGGTATTGGGCAGTCAACGGTTGTTGGAATTGGTGGCGGACCCATCTGGGGGCTGTCGCAAGAGGCTGTCTTGCAGATGTTCGAAGAAGATCCGGAGACGGAGATCATTGTCCTGTTGGGCGAGGTTGGAGGAAAGCTGGAGCACGATGCAGCGGCATTTATCGAAGAGCACATGAACAAGCCGGTCATTGCACTCATCGTGGGGCACACAGCACCAAAGGGAGCCCAGATGGGTCACGCCGGCGCCATTATTGAAGGGGAAGAAGGGACTGCGGCGAGTAAGATCACGTCATTGGAGAGGGTGGGTGCGATTATTGCCAAAAGCTCTCTGGATATACCTGAGTTGATCAAGAAGAAGGGGATCTAGCCAAAGATGGCATTATATATCGATGAAAAGTTGTGCAAGGGTTGTGGGTTGTGTGTATATTACTGCCCAAAAGGCGTCTTAGAGATGTCTGATAGGCGCAACGAAAAGGGATACAATGTGGTTGAGGTGTCTAACCCGGGGAAATGCAATTCTTGCAAGCTATGCGAGATCAGTTGCCCGGATTTTGTAATCTACGTGGTCAAAGAGGCAGCATCAAGCGGCTAGCCTTGGAGTGACATCAGTAACTCAGGGGCTGCATTTTAAAGGTAAACAATGAAGGAAAGAGCAATAGGTATTTTTGACTCAGGGCCGGGGGGCTTAGCAGTTGCAAGGGAGGTCTTAAGGGAGATGCCCCAAGAGGATATCGTTTA
>JADFWI010000360.1 GCA_015222985.1 Pseudomonadota bacterium
GAGTTTGTATTCGTTCAGTCGCCGCAAGGCCATGAGAGGTTTTTCTTCCTCCAGGATCTGACGCAGTTCGGAAAAGAGCCGACTACCGCTCAACTCCTTGAAAAAATCCATTCTCACCGCATTTTCAATCAAACCTGAAGTCAATTTTCCTATCTTGAAACCAAACCTCTGCTCAAATCGAATTGCGCGGAAGACCCTGGTCGGGTCCTCCACAAAACTGAGGTTATGAAGCACCCTGATCACTTTCCGCTTAAGATCATTCTGGCTTGAAAAAAAATCGATGAGAGTGCCGAATCCGTCCGGATTAAGCCTTATGGCAAGTGTATTGACCGTAAAATCCCTTCGATACAAATCCAGTTTTATGGATCCTGTTTCCACCGTGGGAAGGGCGCCCGGAGACTTGTAGTACTCCAGCCTGGCCGTGGCCACATCAATCTTCCGGCCGTCGGCAAGAATGACCACAGCGGTCCTGAACTTCTCGTGAGCCCGGACACGGCCGCCAAGAGAAGCAGCCAGGGATTTGGCAAACTCTATGCCGTCGCCTTCAATGACAACGTCAATATCAAGATTCTGCTGGTACAGCAGGAGGTCCCGCACAAAACCGCCCACGGCGTAAGCGCTATACCCAAGGGTATCGGCAACAGTTCCAATGGCCCTCAGGTGCTCAACGATGTCTTCAGGAAGACGCTCTGCGAGAAATTTGACCACGCTCCTCTTGCGCGCACCAGGCCCACTTTGCTTGCTGTCTACGGTGAATTCAGGAATGCGCGCAGGCTCGCCTACCAGGATATTCAGCAGGTCAGTTCTTGTAATAACGCCTGTCACCCGGCCTTTTTCCACGACTGAGAGCAAACGTTGTTTGTTTCCAATGATCTTTTCCTGAATCTCCGACAGAGTGGCCTCGGGCCTTACGCTGTTGATCTCCGTAGTCATGTATTCACGGACCTGAACATGGCCGAGTTTGTGATGTATGCCCTTTTCTATGACCTGACGCGAGATGATGCCAACAAGCCGATCGGACTCCAATACGACAAGGACATTCACATTGTAACGGGTAAGGAGTTCATTGGCCTTCGCGAGCGTTACGGCCGGCTCTACGTGAATGGCAGGCGAAGACATGAGGTCCTTTGCCGTCCGCCTGGGGTTAATGAATTGACTCAGGGCGCCAAAAAGCCTTTGTTCTACCTGGATCAGGGTTTGTCCTTTGATGGTGGCCGAGGCCGCTGAGGGATGCCCACCTCCACCGAAAGCCATGGTGATTTGCCCGACGTCCACCTCCGGCAGCCGACTTCGGGCCACCATGTAGACGCGATTTTCCATGCTGGCCAGGGCAAAGACAACATCCAGACCTTCCATATCCCTGAATTTGTGAACCAGGAGCGCCAGATCAGCCACGTATGATTCAGAGGATACACTGGTGATAACCACATCCACACCGCTTATAGTGTGATGGGTAGCGCCTTGAATCATCTCATTGAGCAGATTAACCTGTTCCGGGCTCATTTCCCTGGTGATTATGTCTGAGATCAGATTCAGGTTCGCTCCTTGCGACAGCAGGTAGGCAGCGGCATGGTAATCATCCACTGTGGTGGAGGAAAATGTAAACGAACCCGTGTCTTCATATAGCCCGAGAGCCATTATGGTCGCCTCTTCAGGTGTCAACCGGATCTCCTTTTCCCGCAGGAGTTTTGTCATGATTGTGACGGTGGCTCCGGTTATTTCCGTGACCTCCACTGTGCCGGACAGGTCGTCCGGCATTGCAGGGTGATGGTCATAGATATGGATTTCCAGGCCAGGGCGATTCACAATTCCGGCAAACTTGCCAATGCGACTTGCCTGCTTGGTATCAACCAATACGAGTCGATCCACTGCGTTAAGGTCAACGTCTTTGATCTTTACAATGTTGTACATGTACACCATGGACTTTACGAAAAAATCCCTCAGATTCCTTTCCTGGGAGCCGGGAAAAACCACGAGGGCCTCCGGATAAAGCTTCTTGGCCGCCAGCATAGAAGCAAAGGCGTCAAAATCCGCATTGATGTGGGTAGTAATGACAGTAACGCCCTGTGATTGTCTTTCGGTGTTATTGTTTCTTGCAGGCATCTATAACCTATTCACCCAACCTCTGAACCTTGAACCCTGAACCCGTGAACCCTTACCCCAGACCTTTCAGCGTCCCTTCCGCTTCATTTCTTCCTGGAAAGTCTTCTTTGCCCTTTATGGACTCTTCCAGATATTTCCGGGCTTGAGCCTGATTTCCCAGGTTCAGATAAATCATCCCCAGATGATAGCTCACGATCGGACGATCCTTGATCTTATCCTTAACGCCCAGCAGCAGTTCTTCTGCCCGCGCAAAGTCGCCTTTGCGATAGAAAATCCATGCCGCTGTATCCACCAGGTCAGGGTTACCCTTAAATTTTTTAAGCAACGGCCTGACGAGTTCTTCTGCCCTGGCAAGGTTCTCATCCGTTGGCTCATGCTCGGCATAGTAAAAGGCAAGGTTGTTGGCCGCTGCTGAAGAATTGGGATTTTTTTTCAAAACCTCTTCATATATCGCTCTGGCCTCAGCGTTTTCACCCTTTTTTTCCAAAAGGGTTGCGATCAGTATGGCAATGCCAAGGTTGTTCGGATTCTGCTCCCTTATCTTCTTGTACTTGGATATAGCAGTGTCAATAGATCCTTGAGCCTGTTCAAGCCGGGCCAGATTGAACAGGGCGTCGGAGCTGTTCGGATCTATTTCAAGTGCCTTCTCAAAGCTCTTGCGAGAGCCTTTGTGGTCCTTTTTCAGGGTATAGAGCTTTCCCAGCAAGACGTAGTAGTGAGAGTTTTTCGGCCTCCTGGCGATCTGCTCTTTGCATCTGTCAAATGCCTTGTCCAAGTCTTTTCTTTTTACCAGCATATCCACCAACTGATTGAGCGCAGGAACAAAATCAGGGTCAACCTTTAAGGCCTTTTCGAAAAACGATGTTGCCTCTTTTTGCTTGTCTTCTATGAGTTTTATCACTCCGTTTTTGTAGTTGACCTGGGCGGATTCGGGCTGAAGCACCAGTAGGGCGCTAAAATACTTCCGGGCGCCTTCAAGGTCCTTTCCTGCGAGAGATATGTCGCCAAGGGCCATCAAGGCCTTTGTGTCATTGGCGTCTGCTTCAACCACTTTTTCCAGTTGTTCTTTTGCGAGATCGATTTTTCCCTTCTGCCTGTAGATTTCCGTGAGCCCGTATCGGGCATTCTTCTCTTCGGGCTTGATTTCGAGGATCTTCTTGAAGGTGTCCTCGGCAAGGCCTATCTCCTTGTTCGCCAAATGCGCCCTGGCCAGGTTAAGAGAAACAGAAACGTTTTGTGGGTCCTCGCGCAGCACCGCGCGGTATTCCGAAATGGCCCCGTTGAAGTCACTGCGAGCAGCCAGTATGTTTCCCTTTAAGGAGTGGGCGCTTACATCCGCAGGATTCTCCTCCAAGACCTCTTCCACGAGTTTGAGAGCATCGTCCGGCTCCTTTTCCACAAGATGGATCCCTGCCACAACCAGCTTTGCCTTCAAAAGGTCAGGACCAGTGCGAGTTCTTGAAATAAACCGCTCCAGCACTTCAAGGGCCTTATCCTTTGCCTTTATCCCCATATAATACCTGGCCAGCGTGTCGTAGGCGCCATAGTTGTCCGGCATCTCTTCAATGGCCTTTTCAAGCACGGCAACCATGGCGCTCTCCTGCCCCTTTTCCCTGTAAAATTGCGCAAGATAGAAACGCGGTTCCAGCTTGTCAGGGCTTGCGGCGATCAACTCATTAAGTACCTTTTCAGCCTCCTCGCTCCTCTTTGTCCTGTTGTAAAACCTGGCAAGCAACAGCTTTGCCACATCGCTTTCAGGGTCCTGGTCGATCAGCTTCTTGTATTCATCCTCCGCCCCTGAAAGGTCGTTCTCTTTTTCCAGGACTTGAATCAGCATAAGCCGTACGGCCTTATTTTCCTCATCCAGCAAAAGCAGGTTTTGGAGCGTCTTTCGGGCTCCTTTTGTATCCTTTTGCTTCATCTTCAGGTTGGCAAGCAGCATATAGGAATCAGGCCTTTTGGGGTTTTTCCCGATAAGAGATCGTAGAATCGCCTCTGCTTCATCCTCTTTTTCGTCTGCCATGAGACAGGTTGCCCGCAACAAAAGGGCATCTTCGTGATCCGGGTTTTTTCCCAAGACAAGATCAGCCTTTTCCATGGCCTTTTCCCTGTCCCTGCCCATAATGAAGATCCTGCCAAGGGCTACCTGGGCATCCGCCAGATCCGCGTCAAGGTCCACGGCTTTTGACAAAAAACCAAAAGCCTTTTTCCAGTTCTTTTCCCTCAGTTCCACCATGCCAAGCATATAATAGCCTTTGGCAAAGTTCGGATCGATCTGAAGGGTGTTTTTAAACTCCAGCCGCGCCTTTACATAATCGCCTTTTTCGTAAAGGGCCTTTCCTTTGTTGAAAAACTTCGCTCTCTTTTCTTCCGGACCACCGCACCCTATGATAAGCACAGTCAAAACCACGGCCAAAATTCCAGCAGATCTTCCAAGTCTCATGTTACTTGCCTCCTAAGTGTTTGCGAAGAAATAGATTTACCGATGATAATATCATTTTGAGTAGCTTAACAACCCATAAAAATATTCAAGGAGGAGACATGCCTCGCCTCGGTTCAAGGGAGTAACGCCATTGCAGCACCCTCGGCTTTTGCAACGTTAGGGATGACACTTCCTTCTCCTGCATCCAAACATTTTCTTGACAGTCCAGCGCTTCTGGTATACGATTTATTCAAAACGTGTACAAGGGATGTTATAATCAATGGCTCAGATGGTGGCTGATAGTAGCGCACTCATTTTATTGGCAAAATGTAGTTTACTGGAGATTCTCTGCGACTTATTTGACGTCATTGTGCCAAAAGCCGTGAACATCGAGGTAGCCTCAGAAGATTTGGTCAAAAACTATCCAGATGCCGCCTTCATTTCAGACCTGACGTCAAAGGGAGCAATAAAAGTTCAAAGCCATGGCAGTGATAGGCTTACCCTGCCTATATCGCTTCACAAGGGGGAAGAGGATGCCTTGCTGTTGGCTATAAAGCTGGAAGGGTCTCTGTTTGCCACAGATGACGGCAAGGCGATCAAGGCCGCAAGGTTCTTTAAGGTTCCGTTTATCGTCACTCCTAAGATCGTTGTTGAGTTGTTTAGATTACAGAAAATATCATTCAAGAAGGCACGTGAGTCCCTTGAAAAACTCGGCAAGATTGGAAGATATTCACCTGAGATCGTCGCTGATGCGTTGGTCTCACTAATGGAGGAAAAGAATGGCAAAACCAACAACCATAAGGATACCAGAAGACCTTTTAAATGAGATCAACGAATTTGTTCAAGAGTCGAGGTTGGAGCGTTCGGCCTATTTGCGCGAAGTTTTGCGAAAAGGATTTTCCATAGACAAGCAAGACCGGTTATTGCTCAAATATGTCCAGAAAGAGTTGAGCCAAATGGAAGTTTGTAAAGAACTGAAGTGGGACCCATGGGAATTTGTGACCCAATTGAAAGCAAGAAACCTGTATCTGAATGTCGAACTGGAAGACTGGTTAGACGCAGCAGAACTACCATCGTAATTTTGTGCCCGTGACGAGATGCCTCCTTTACGTTTTCTCGTTTCACATTGAGACCTGCCTGGTCTGTTTCTACGTCTGTTTTCCCCTCCACCCTCTAACCTAACAGCGCCGAAGGCGCTTCCGCTTGCCCAGCCTGCCCCGTAGGGCAACTCGTACCGGAGTGAAATGCCTTTGTACTTTTATTTCACCGGGGCCTCAATTCCCATATCTGTCAACAATGAAGACCTGACCGCTTTTGCTCTTTGCCGTCATGCAGTTTGTCTGATCTCTTTGCCTCGGCAAGAATAGCGACATTCAGAAGGTCTCGATTCATTGGGGCCAAAATATTACCCCAAATATTAGTCACCATATTTCATTCCCTTGACAATAGGCCTTTCTTGTGGGACTATAATAGAAAAAACAGGAGTTGAAACACATGATGACGCAAACAAAAATCCAAATCAAGGCTGAAGATTATCAGTTCATCAAGGCAGCCCATAAAGAACTGAACTACAAAACCCAGAGCGAATACATGCGAGACGCCATTCAGGTTCAAGTGGCGAAGGACCGAATGCGGCTTCGCCAACTCAAGAGAGAAGCAGCCATGGAGATGATTGGCAAGGCTGCCTACGAAAACCTCTTTGAGTCTATAGAAGGGGACGATTTTGAAAGCCGGTGAAATCTACTGGGTGAATCTGGACCCAACGATCGGAAATGAGATCAAAAAAAAACGTCCTGTTGTCGTCATCAACCCTGGACACGAAAAACAGCTTCAACTTGCTATTGTAGTACCTGTCACTTCCTGGACTCGTTATTGGGAAAACAATCCCTTCTTTGTGACCCTGAAGGCCGGACGAAGCGGCCTCAAAAAAAAATCAGCGGTCGACTGCTTCCAAATTAGAGCTGTCAGCCACAAAAGGTTTACTGACAGAATCGGCCACGTTTCAAATAGGGAAATGGATCAAGTCAAGAGCTCGATGGCGTTGATCCTGGATATCGACGTTCAGCATTGTCTGTAAATCACTCTGTCTGCCTGCCTGCGTCTGTGGTTAATCCTCTCTGTGCGCCTCTGCGTGCCCTACGAGAAACGTTTCTCTTAAAACTTTCTTGACAAAAAAGGAAAATAATAATTAAATAATCTTTACTTGCTTATTTTTTTATTTACTTAGGAGGTCACATGGAAACCATCATGAAAATAAGCTCCCAAGGTCAAGTTCGAATTCCCCAAAAAATCATGGATTCGCTCGGCCTTGAAAAGGGCGACTATTGTGCACTTTATATTGAAAACGGACAAATCGTATTAAAACCGAGAAAACTTATTGATCCCTCCCAGAGCTGGTACTGGACCAAAGCGTGGCAGAAAAAGGAAGCCAAGGCTGATAAACAGATAGAGAATGACGAACTTTCTCCGGAGTTCCAGGATTCCGATGAGGGGGTTAAATGGTTAAAAGAATAAACAGTTACCAGTTCACTAAAAAATTTAAGGAAAAATATCAGACGCTTCCCAAAGAGATCCAGGACAACTTTGATAAAAAGCTATCTTTATTATTGGCAGACATCTTTCATCCATCCCTCAGAGCCAAACGGATTCAGGGTACAAAGAACCGGTGGGAGGGATCCATCACCATGAACTATCGCTTCACCTTTGAATTACATGGAGGCAGGGCCATTTTCCGAACCATCGGGACTCACGACATATTGAATCGTTAATATCAATAACGGCATTAGGGAGATAAAAAATGCAAACTTTACTAACAGAAAAAGATGTCCGTTTTGTAGTCGACAAAAGAGGGCATAAACGTGCTGTTCAAATTTCTTACAAAAAGTATATAGAACTCCAGGAAGAATTGGAACGGTATGCGTATTTTGAGTCTCCGGAAGTTCAGGAACGAATACGTAAGTCTGATGAGGACTTGGGGGCCGGTAGATATGCACGGTTCTCCGGAAAAAAGATTGATAAGGCCCTGGAATGGCTGAATGACTAACATAGAAATTATCTTGACTGAAACACTCCGGGAAGACTATCGTCTCCTACCTAAACCCGCCAAAAAGAAATTCGATAAACAGCTCGGTTTTTTGGCCCAAAATACCAAGCATCCATCCCTGAAAATCCACCGCATTAAAGATCATTAGGAATTCTATGTTGACAAAAAATATAGATGCATATTTCAGAAGAAAAAAAATCTATTTATTCTTAAACACGTGGGCAGTCATAAGATAGTGGATGATTTTTGATATGATTGGCGACCTTAAATTCCCCTTCTCAACTTCTAACCTTCTTTCTTGCTCAACTTCTTCGCTTCTAACCTTCTCACCTTCTTAACTTTTTCTCCTGCCTTCTGCCTCAAGCGCAGCGGCCCTAACGCCTCCCCTGGCACCCCTGGTGCCCATCGGCCCTACTGCTTACTATCTATTGTTCTTCAATTCGCGATTCCTAACTGTCAAGAGCGTAGCCCTGACCCCTATGTTTTAATTATCTTGATTTTGTCCCAAAAATATCCTGCTAATCCCGTAAATCCTGTCTAAAAGAAAAGCCACCCAAAACCGCCCTACAAACTGATCCGCCAGACTAACGGCGGACGGGTCCTCCACACTGCAGGCAGACTTTCAGCGGCGGATCTTCGACCCTCCAGAAAGACGGCGGACTTTCAGCCTTGAACAGAA
>JADFWI010000361.1 GCA_015222985.1 Pseudomonadota bacterium
TTGAAAAAGGCTGTATTCGACTACCTTGAGTTGTTTTCCAAGATGGATGATCCCTACTTGAGGGAAAGAGGTTCTGACATAGAAGATGTGGGCAAGAGGGTGTTGCGAAATCTCCTTGGACTTGGTGGCTCATCAGTGAAAAGGTTCGAAAAAGAGACGATCATTGTTGCCTCAGATATTTCCCCCACTGACGTTGTTGCTTTAAGACAAGGAAACCTCAAAGCGATTGTGCTTTCAAAAGGTGGCAAAACGTCTCACGCAGTAATACTCGCCAGGTCGTTTGAAATACCAATGGTTATCGGCGCAAAAGAAGTAGTGGAAGGCGTGAGAGAAGATGATTTCTTGATTGTAGATGGAACATCTGGTGTCGTTTTTCCTAAACCATCGAGAGAGATCATTGACGAATATCACCGGCTGAAGGTTGAAAAAGCAAAACATGATCGCAGGCTGAGCGCCTTAAGAAACCTCCCGGCCACGACTATAGATGGCTATGAAATAATGCTGGGGGCCAATATCGGCCTATTGTCGGATCTTGAGCTGGTTGAAAAATACGGCGCAGGGCATATTGGCCTGTACAGGACGGAGTTCCCCTTCCTTGCCAGAGAGCAGTTCCCCTCTGAAGACGAACAGTTCACCCTGTACAAGAAGATGATGGAGGGCGCACAGGGAAAAGAGGTAACCATCCGGACTCTTGATGTGGGCGGCGACAAGTTCTTGTCGTATCTTGATTATCCCAAAGAGCAGAATCCATATCTTGGCTGGAGGTCTATCAGGGTCTCTCTTGAGCTGGATGATATCTTCAGGAATCAGATAAGGGCCATACTAAGGGCGTCCGCTTTTGGGACTATAAAACTGATGTTTCCCATGATTACTTCAGTAGATGAAGTGCGAAAGATCTTGTTGATTCTGAATGAAGAAAAAATGTCCCTGCGAAATGAGAATATCCCTTTTGACGAAGAGATAAGAATTGGCATCCTGGTTGAGGTTCCAGGAGCAGTAAGAATTCTGGATAAATTGCTCCGCTATGTTGATTGTATAAGTATAGGCACCAACGATCTTATCCAGTACACCCTGGCAGTTGATCGAAACAACCCGAAAGTGGCAGCGCTTTATAACCCCCTGCACCCAGCCGTGATTGCTACAATCGTTGAAATCGTGTCGGTCTGCAAGAGAAACCAAAAAAGTGTGAGCATTTGCGGCGAAGCAGCATCAAATCCCAAATGCGCATACCTCTTTCTTGCCATGGAGACAGACAAATTGAGCATGAATGCAGCCTCTGTCCCGATCATAAAAGACTTAATCAGAAAAGCAACATTGACGGATGCAAAGAGGGCCTTGGACAAGGTATTGAGGATGGAAGATGCTGTGGAGATAGCAGCTTTTCTGGATGAGGTTGTGCCCCGACTTTCGTGACAAGACTCAGCGATATTGCCTGGGCTGAATCCTGTATTTCTTTACCCTGATACCCAGAATCCTTTCGGACGTGTCAAGAAGTCTGGCTGCTGCGGCCATGTTGCCTTGGTTCGCCTTTAAGCCATCGACGATCAGGTCTCTTTCGACGGTTGCCAAGGCAGAAGCAAGCGAGCCCGAGGGGATTGTATTTGATGCCTCGGCTGTTTGGAGTGTAGGCGGCAAGTGGTAGCTGTGGAGAACGTGGTCGCTGCAAAGGAGCACTGCCCGCTCCGTACAGTTTTCCAACTCCCGCACATTGCCAGGCCAATGATACCGCATGAGCATATCAATGGCTGGCGTGGAAATCCTTCTTACGTCTTTTTTGTACTTGCTGCTGTACTTTTCCAGGAAAAAATCTGCCAAAAGGAGAATATCTGTTTTTCTCTCCCTTAAAGGAGGGAGGTAGATCGGAAATATGTTGAGGCGATAGTACAAATCTTCTCTAAAGGTTCTTTCCTCCAATGCTTTTTCCAAAGGCTTGTTCGTGGCGGCGATGATCCGCACATCGACCTTGATGGTGTCCGCCCCGCCGACCCTTTCGATTTCTTTTTCTTGAAGGACGCGAAGAAGCTTGGCCTGAGCGGTGAGATTAAGCGTCCCGATCTCATCGAGAAAGAGTGTCCCCCCATGGGCACGTTCAAATTTGCCAATCCTTCTATCTAGCGCCCCGGTAAAAGCCCCTTTTTCGTGGCCGAAGAGCTCGCTTTCTATCAAGGTTTCCGGAAGAGCAGCACAGTTCACCTTAATAGACGGGCCTTCTGCCCTCAGGCTGTTATAATGAATGGCATTGGCCACAAGCTCTTTGCCAGTCCCGCTTTCTCCTCTAATGAGCACAGTGGCATCGCTCGCCGACACCTGGTCGATCATTTCGAAGACTTCTCTCATCTTGTTGCTCCTGCCCACAATGTTGTAGAAGCTATAGCGTTCTTTAAGCTGCTTCCGCAATGTGACATTTTCGTGGTGCAGACGGTTCTTTTCTTCTGCCATCATCCGGCTGATTCTTATGGCCTGAGCAACATTAGAAGCAATAATGGTCAATAGCCGTACGTCTTCCTCAAAGGAAATGTCCTCACTAAAAAGTCGATCTGCACTCAGTGCTCCATAGGTAAAGGAACCTATTCTGATGGGAACGCAGATAAAGGAGATATTCTCTTTGCCAATATCTCCGCGGGCCCTGGTGCGGTCTAAGAATAGCGGTTCTTTCCCCACATGGGGAACAATGACGGGTTCTCCGGTCTCTACGACCTTTCCGGTGACCCCCTCGCCTATTTCATAATGCCCCCTTTGTCTTTCCTGATCAGTTAGCCCATGGGCTGCTTCAATATTCAATTCTTGACTCTCAGGATCCAGAAGAGTAATGGTGCCTCTCTGCATGCCCATTTTAGAATGAAGGATGTTCAATACAGGGTTTAAGGCCATTTTCGGCTCAGGAGTAGACACGAGGAGTTGACTGATTTCGTAGAGCACGGTCAATTCCTGCACTTTTCTTGCTAAAGCAGATTGCTCAACAAATTCCATTTCTTGGTCTCTGGATTCTTTTTTGACAGGATTAACAGGATTGACAGGACCTCACTTATCCTGATCATCCTGTCTGAGAAATGAAAATTCCTTATGCGGGCTTGTCAGGATATCAATTCGATGTAATTGCTGAACACGAGTTCGAATTGCTCACGTATGAAGGCTTCGTGTTTCTCAGCATCTCTTACCAAAGCCGCTACGTCTACAGAAGGTGGTTGTGATAGCCATTTCTCGTCACCTTCTACCCAACCCCTGACATCGGAAATGGCGGCAGCGTGATTGTCAAACTGGAGTCCAACAATATGGGGTCGTCCCTCCACGGAGATGGCCTCCACCTGACAGTCTGCGGAGGTAACCAAGACTTCTATCTCCTTGGGCAAGGGGGGCAATACGGCCTGGGCATGCCACTTGAAAAGGGGAAAGGATCTAGGCATGCCGCTAAACAGTGGATGGCTGTGACCATCTTTTGTAAGGTGACCTTGTACGAACCCCACACTGCGACAAAAGTTTGGGCCAATTTTTGCCCCCAGGGCCTCAGCTAGGAACTGGTGGCCCAGGCAAAAGCCCAAACACGGTTTATCCTCGTCCAGGACCCGCCGGATGGCCTCCTTTTCAGACTTGAGATACGGATACTCGTTTTCCTGGTCCACGTTTGGGCTGCCACCCAATACAATGAGTCCGTCGTAGGACCGGATATCAGGAATCGTCTCATGCCAGACCTCCACGATTTCAAGTCGCATCTTCCGTTCTTTTGCTGAACGGATCAGATGCCGCCCGGGCCCTTCCCAGGGTATGTGCTGAAAGACGAGGAATTGTTTTGTCATGCTGGTAAGACAATCTCCACGTGTTAGCGGTCCAGGGCCCTTGCTTGATCCTGCCTGCCCTTTTCCTTGGAGGACCCCTCCCCCTTGAAAGGGGGAGGGGTCGGATGGAGAGGAAGTAGCAGGAGGGCTACGCTCAGATTTTGCTAAAAAGCCAGGCTTACGGTTACGCCACCATAGAGAAAATTGTCGTCGTCGCCGGTTATGCTGCGCCAGTATTTCATTTCGTCACTGGCGTCGCTTGAAAGCGGGAAAGTGTACGACAACGACGGTGTTATGGTAATATACTTTGCCACGGCTATGGGAAGGCTTGCCGAAATGACGCCGTCGTGGAAGTTGTTAAATTTGTCGCCAGTAGGTGCTCCACTGCTGTCAATCTCGGGGTAGGCGTCTGCGTCATCGCTCTTCAGGTAACTCACCGAACCCGAAAGTTCCAGGGAAATAGCGTCCGTGATCTCAAAGGAATGGGAGATACCAAGGAGAAAGTACCAGTGCTCGTAGCTGTCGAAATCCCTGTAAACGGTCAGGGCAGGCGCAAGCAGGACGTCGAAACCCAAGTTCAAATAGAACTCCTGGGAATCATCTATGCCCTCCAATCCATAGTAGATATAGCCACCCTCGAGGCTCCACTGGCCGAAACCCCTGCCGTATGACAGGGTGAGATCAGTCTCATTCCACATGGATCCGCTCTGGCC
This sequence comes from Pseudomonadota bacterium, assembly GCA_015222985.1. Classification (GTDB taxonomy): domain Bacteria; phylum Desulfobacterota; class Desulfobacteria; order Desulfobacterales. Next base: position 4,487 of record JADFWI010000361.1, read on the forward strand.
GGGCATCTGAAAATACGGGTCTGTATCCAGGTTGCCCCAGAGATTGCCTGAAAAGCCCATGTAGCTGATGGTCATCGAGGGCTGGATAACGATGCTATCCCGGCTCAACTCTTGGCCCCTCCAGATGTATTGACTCAAAGCAGCAACCGAAAAGTCAGCCGACGGCTTCTCCTCTTCTGCCAAGGCAGGGTGAAGTACAACAAGAGTCAATGCTAAAGCTACGCTCATGGCCACAAGATGTTTCATGTGATTCATACTTTTTCTCATTACATTTCCTCCTCTTTTTTTTGTAACGGTTCACGGAGTGCTGGAGTTCCGTTTTCCTGTTGAGGATGACAAATGCCATACCAGAACGAAACAAACCGTGAACCGGTACTTTTTTGATAGGTTAATGGCTTACAATCTGAAAGTTCGGATACGCGTTGGCTCCGTGTTCACTAAAATCGAGACCTCCCATCTCTTCCTCGGGAGAAACTCTGAGCCCTATGGTCTTGTCAATCAATTTGAACATAATAAAAGACGCACCAAATGCCCAGATGAAGGCCGCACAGATGCCCAGGACCTGCACGCCTATTATTTTTGCCGAGGTACCTCCAATGTTGAAGATGCCTGCTGCCAGGGTTCCCCACGCACCGTTTACACCGTGTACAGAGATGGCCCCAACAGGGTCATCCACCTTGATCCGGTCGAAAAAGAGTACTGCCAGCACCACGAGGACGCCAGCCACAGCCCCGATAATCACGGAACTAAATGGCGTGACCGTGGCACACGGGCTGGTGATCGCCACAAGGCCTGCCAGAGCGCCATTCAAACTCATGCCCACGTCAGGTTTCTTGAACTTGATCCACGCCGTGATCATCGCAAAGATAGCGCCTGCGGCCGCGGCCAAGTTGGTATTGGTAAATATCATGGCTATATCTTTGTTGGCTGCTGTGGTGGAACCGGGGTTAAACCCGAACCAACCAAACCACAGGATAAAGACCCCCAAAGCCGCCAACGGGATGTTGTGGCCAGGGATCGGTTGCACCTTCCCCTCCTTTGTGTATTTGCCAATCCTTGGGCCCAATACGATGGCCCCGGCCAAGGCGGTCCATCCACCGATCGAGTGGACTACTGTGGAACCGGCAAAGTCAATAAAGCCGAGCTTCTCCAGCCAGCCATTGCCATGGTAAAGGCTGCCCCAAGCCCAACTTCCGAAAATTGGATAGATAAAGCCACAGATGGCTGCGCTATATATCAAATACCCACTGAACTTTGTCCGTTCTGCCATGGCGCCGGAGACAATGGTCGCTGCTGTGGCAGCAAAGACTACCTGGAACATCCAGAAAGCGACCACCCAGGGATCTTTACCAGGAGAAAAATCGCTCAAGAAAAAGCAGGAAGTTCCAAACCAACCTGTCTGGCTTACGCCGAACATCAGGCCAAAGCCGATTGCCCAATAAAAGAGGGAGCCCATGGAAAAATCGAGCAGGTTTTTCATGATAATATTTACTGCGTTTTTTGCGCGCGTAAAACCGCATTCCACTAAGGCAAACCCGGGCTGCATGAAGAAAACCAGGGCGGCTGCAACCATAGTCCACACATAGTCGGCATGGGTTTGCACCTCCTTAATCGCCTCTGCATTACCCGCGATGGTCGGAACGACCTCTTCCCCGCCCCATAGCGTGACTGGAATACCTAACACTGTTACAATCATAAACAGAATCTTCATCTTCTATTCCTCCAATAGTCTAACGAGTAATGAGTAAGTAATAACGTCCAACCAGCAACCAATGACAAGTGAGTAATGACTAATAACTAAATCGCGTCCTGGCCCTTTTCTCCCGTCCTAATGCGAACCGCTTCTTCAACGGGCAGAACAAAGATCTTGCCATCGCCGATATTGCCGGTCTTGGCATGGGTCAGCACGACCTCTATGACCTTTTCAACCATGTTTGCCTCCACGACGATTTCCACTTTGACCTTGGGGACAAAATCCACGGTGTATTCTGCGCCGCGGTAGATCTCTGAATGCCCTTTCTGTCGCCCGAATCCCTTAACCTCACTCACTGTCATGCCTTGGATGCCAAGTGAGGAAAGGCCTTCTTTAAGCTCCTCCAGCTTGAAGGGTTTGATGATCGTTTCAACTTTTTTCATTGCCAACCTCCTTTCGTTTTTTTTCCTTCATTGTCAGTCCTGGCAGGAACAGTATCAATAGATGTGCCAAAAGGGGCCGGCAGAGGTTGTTTTATTGTAACAGCCTGTTCTTATTGAGTAATAACATCGCAGTTGCTTTCTGCGCTTCTCAATAAAGTTCAGCAAAGCTGACAGTTTTGTTATATAATAAGAAATAAACGACAAGTCTGTGGCCTTCAGCATATTTAACGACGGAACTGCAACTAGTCAGAGTTCTTAATAAGTTTGGGTAGTTACTCGACGCCATGGTTTCGCGTCATTACGAGGAGCCTTCCGATTTGAGGCCTAGTGCAGTGTCTTAGAAGTTCTGTATTCGATTTTGGCAATTCAACATGTTGCCGGAGCATCATAACGGCTGTCAAAATCCGAATATCGAATATCGAAA
>JADFWI010000362.1 GCA_015222985.1 Pseudomonadota bacterium
GCAAAAGGAGGGGAAGAACCGTGCCAATAGCTACACTTTCCTCGAAAAAGCAGATCACCATCCCCGCGCAAATCGCCCGTCGCTGGAACCTAGAACAGGGAGACGGATTGATGTTCATCGAAGAGGGAGATTCGGTAAGAGTTCTCCCGATAAAAAGGAAATCTCTTCTTGAAATGCGCGGTTCAGTGAAAACACAAAAGCCTTTCAAGTCCATCAAAGAACTGCGAAGAATCGCCCGTGAGGAGCACACTGCTCATGATGCCCATCCCAAGAGCTAGCGTCGATACCTGCTTCTTCCTTCGCTACCTAACCGGGACTCCTCCTGATCAGGCCGAACAAGCTGAGAAGATCCTACAGCAGGCGGAGAGAGGCGAGATCCAGCTAGTCGTTCCGCCGCTCGTGATCGCTGAGATCATCTGGGTCTTGGAAACCTCTGTATTCAACTTGTCCAAACAGGAGGCCGCCGAAAAAGCAATTGCTATTCTGAACCTACGCAACATTCACGTGGATAACTCTCGCCTCTTGGAGGAAGCAGCCGTTCTCCACGCTGAACTGAACATTGATTACACGGACGCATATCTAGCTTGCTTCGCGAAAGCAGAAGGCCTGGAGAATGTATACACCTTTGACAAGAAAGACTTCTCGAAGGTTCAGTGGCTTCGGGTTCTCCCATGATCTTGGGGAGTCTCGCGAACGGGAATCTGGGGTCTACCATTGTAGGTGCTTCATCCTCTTGTGTGGGCAAGGATGGCTTGAGGCGATATTCTTAATAAGGAGGAAATCATGAAAAAGTTACTCAGCTTCTTGCTTGTTTCTTGCTTCATCGCTGGATGCGGGACAGCCGCCTTAGCCAAAAACGCCAACCCGACCATAGTCACCAATGAAGTGCTAGTGGCCAAGGAGGCGGATACTTATCTGGAGGTCCGGCACATCGTTTTGCGCGGTACCAACGAGGAGATCGGTAAGGCCCTGGGAGAGATCGCCCAGGAATGGCTCGGCATCAACAAGCTCGGCACTTATGCCGGGCCGATCTACGCCGAGGCCCGCCGCCAGTACATGAAAAAGAACTACCCGATCCTGCTTGAGCGGATGAAAGGTGTGGCTAAATCATACGGCCTATCTCCCACAGATAACACTTGTGTCACCAGCGGCCTTTATTACGATATCTCTATCGCTCCTCCTGGCTGCTCGGCGGTATTCTTTCCGGCCGGTTCTACGACCAACGGCCACAACCTTCTTGGTCATAATGTAGATTTTCATACCGCGACCATGCGGGAGATGATGGGGTTGGAGCGGATCGAGGGAGATCATAATCTTTATTCCAGAGATTTCGTTCTGGAACTCTACCCTGATAAAGGGTATCCTTCTATCGTCGTCGGCGCCCTGGACTTATTGAACGGCTTCCAGGGCGGGATGAATTCCGAAGGCCTGATCGTCGCCCTGCTGGAGGATGATCTTGGCACGCCAAATACCGATGTCAATCCGCTGGGCGATGATGTTGGCGGCCTGAATATGCTGCAACTGGACAGATTGATCCTGGAAACCTGCGCCACGGTGGAGGAAGCCAAAGTGGTGATCCTCAATAACAAGCTGGTCGCCGGATTCCTGCCCGGGCATCTTCAGATCTGTGACCGCTTCGGCAAGGCTTTCATTTTCGATATCTCACCCAATGATTTCAGTTATCACTTCACCGAAAATAACGGTCAGCCTCAGGTCATAACCAATCACTCAATTTTCCTCCATCCGGAGATCAGCAAGTTCCCGCCCTATTCGCCTAAAGCCACCTACAATACTTTCTACCGCTATGTCAAACTTGACGATTATGTGAAGGATCATCAGGGGACATTTTCACCGGCTGATGTCAAAGAGGCGATGAGCCTGGTCTATGCTCATACCACCGACATAGCTGAAAGATCGGTCGGTCCTCTGCCCCACCGGACGCTCTGGACCATGCTGTACGATATCGACGAGCGCAGCCTTGAAGTAAAATTCTATCTTAAGGACGGGCCAACTGATCCGGCAACCGGCGACCCATCGCTGGTATTTACCGAGCCCTTCAGGTTCAAGCTGACAAAAACCGGCAATTAAGGGAAAGCTCTTCGGCCTGAGCGGCTGCAGAGACAGGCGCTACGGCTGGCAGATTTACGTTAGGGATTCGTAAAAGCCGCTGCCTTGATTGTTTTGGCGCTTTTCTTGTTAGTTGGTATAGCAAGTAATGCCAAA
>JADFWI010000046.1 GCA_015222985.1 Pseudomonadota bacterium
GGGTGCGGCTCTTATGAAACAAGTTAAAGTTACCGAAAATAAAGGTGTTCAGCATTACCGGAATTGATTTTAGGCGACTTTTTGGAAAGATAATCGAGTTGCCGGGGGCTATCTGACCTTAGTTTTAAAAATTACTCACACCAGGCTGCCTGATGCAGTACATCCTGTAGTATTAATTTTTTACTGGACAGCAAGTCATATTTCCGTTATGGAAGAATATCGGGAGGTAGATGACATGCTGAGAATAAAGCAACAAACGTTTTGTGGACGAGAATTTACTGGCAAAGAGATTTCATTGATCCAGGAAGTTGTTGATACTTGCGGCGGCATCAGCCGACGAGAATTAGCGCACACCGTATGCGAACTACTGGAATGGAAACGGCCCAATGACCGACTGAAAGCCCGGGAATGCAGCGATCTTCTGGAACTTTTGGAGTCCAAGGGGGCGCTGACCCTTCCGGAGAAGAAACGAAAAGGCAAAACCGGCACCCAAAAGATTGTCCCTGAGATTCCATGCAGACAGCCTGGCAGCATCCTCAGTGGCAGCGTGGAAGAGTTCACCCCCCTTGAGATACAGCGGGTTCAAAATCGAGACCAGAGGAATCTGTTCAAGGAACTCATCGGTAGGTATCACTATCTGGGATATGCCATGCCCTATGGGGCAAGATTACAGTACCTGGTCTATGTAAACCGGCCCCATCGAGAGGTGGTGGGTTGTGTTCAATTCTCAAGCCCTGCCTGGCGCATGCGTGCCCGGGATAAATGGATCGGTTGGACAGAAGAAAGACGTAAAGTTGCGTTACAACAGGTGGTGAACAACAGTCGATTTCTAATACTGGCACGTATCCAAAATTTAGCGAGTATGATACTTTCGTGTACCCTTCGGGAACTAAGGGGCGATTGGGAGCGGCAATATGGCCTTAAGCCACTGCTGGTGGAGACACTGGTTGACCGACAGCGATTTCACGGTGGATGTTATCTGGCTTCCAACTGGACCGAATTGGGAAAGACCACCGGCCGTGGGCGAATGGACAGGGGCAATAAACGCCATGGCGCCCAGGTGAAAACCATACTGGTATATCCGCTGGTAAAAAATGCTATTCACCGGCTCAGGGAGGGCGGCAAATGAGTCTAGACACTGCTCTTACCCTCTCTGTTGTGGAGCATGCTACTGATCAGGGGCGCGAATACTATGATGGTATTGTCAATTTTCTTGATTCTAAGGAGAATCATTCAATGAAACTCAGCGGTTTGGAACGAGAACTTGAAAAACGTGGGCGGGAATTGATGCGCATCCTGCTTCAGGAACATCTGAACAAGCTCAGCCCCAGTCGTTGTGAGCAGCCAGTGTGTGGTTCCGATGAAATTGATCGGCCTAATGTGAGACCCCATGATCGAAAGATAGAAACCGTGTTTGGGACAGTATCGACAAGTCGTGCCGGATATGGAAACGAGGGTGTGGCAAGCCTGCATCCATTAGATGCTCAGCTGAACCTTCCTTCTGAGCGTTATTCCCTTGAGCTTCGCCGTCGTGTGGCTGAAAATGCAGCAAAGAGCTCTTTTGACGAAACCTTAGAGACGATCGAGAAAACCACGGGTGCCCATGTTCCCAAACGTCAGGTAGAAGAGCTGGCACAGCGAGCAGCCCGGGATTTTGATGCATTTTATGAAACACGGCAATACACTCCGACATGTGAAACAACTACTGGACCGATCCTGGTGATGACCGCCGATGGCAAGGGGGTGGTGATGCATGAGCAAGATCTCAGGGAACAAACTCGGAAAGCTGCCAAAAAACGAAGGCCTCAGATGGAAACTCGACTGTCCAAGGGAGAAAAGAAAAATGCCAAGCGCATGGCAACCGTGGCAGCTGTTTATACCATAGATACTTTTAAACGTACGCCTCAAGATCTACTTCCGGGAAACAACAAAACACAAAAAGAAAAAAGCCCACGTCCGGAACAAAAGCGTGTATGGGCAAGCCTTGAGAAATCAGCCGAGCAGGTCATTGAGTCGGCCTTTTCAGAGGCATCCCATCGTGATCCAAGGCAGAAAAAACATTGGGTTGCCCTGGTGGACGGTGAGAATCAACAACTGCGAATTCTGGGACGTATGGCCAAAAAACAAGGAGTGGATCTCACGATCATCGTTGATATTATTCATGTCATTGAATACCTGTGGAAAGCTGGCAGGGCTTTTCATCCCAAATCCGGCCGGGAACTTGAAAAATGGGTTCAGCATCGATTGTTTAAAATACTTGAAGGCAAAGCCGGGTTGATGGCAGGCGGAATGCGTAGAAGTGCCACAGTGAAAAATCTTACTGACAAGCAACGTAAACCCGTGGATACCTGCGCCACTTACCTGAAAAATAAGGCGCCTTATCTTAAATATCATCGTTATCTTGATTTGGGATTCCCCATTGCCACCGGGGTGATTGAGGGAGCATGTCGTCATCTTGTTAAGGATCGTATGGATATAACCGGTGCCAAGTGGAGACTGACCAGTGCCGAAGCAGTGCTGCGCCTGCGTGCGCTAAGAAGCAGCAACGATTTTGATGAATATTGGGACTTCCATGAAGCCTGTGAATACAAACGGAA
>JADFWI010000363.1 GCA_015222985.1 Pseudomonadota bacterium
ATTGTGATCATCCGCGGGATAGAATTTACGGACAAACTGCCTAAGACCAGGAGCGGCAAGATCATGCGCCGGGTCCTTAAGGCCAGGGAATTAGGATTAAAAGAAGGCGACCTGTCAACCCTTGAAGATTAACCCGTAACACGTTAAGAAGGAGGAAAAACTATGAGTGCAAGTGTCTATTGGTTGTTCGCATTTGTTTTGGCCTACTGGGCATACTGTATCACATGGGGAGTCAAAGGGGCCTTACGCGCCAAGACCGCAACTGATTATTTCATTGCCGGGCGCGAAATCAGTGTCTGGGTCTTTGTCCTGGCGGCCACGGCCACATCCTTTAGCGGATGGACCTTTGTCGGGCACCCGGCCCTGGTCTGGCGGGATGGTTTCCCTTACGCATTCGCCTCATTTTATGCCATCACCATTCCCTTTACAGGTGTCCTGTTTCTAAAGCGCCAGTGGCTCCTTGGGAAAAAATACGGCTTTGTCACACCAGGGGAGATGTTCTCCACCTATTTTAAGAGCGATACCATGCGCATCCTCACCGTGATTGTGGCCCTTTTTTTCAGCATCCCGTATCTTGGCGTGCAACTGAGGGCTTCGGGGTATCTCTTTAACGTCCTGACCGACGGCATGTTCTCTGTCAACCTGGGCATGATTCTTTTGGCCTCTGTGGTCACCATCTACGTGGCCCTGGGGGGGCTGCGATCTGTGGCCTATGTGGATACGGCCCAGTGCATCCTGCTGGCCTTGGGGATCGTTTCCCTGGGCATCATTACCCTGGTTTTTGCCGGCGGCTGGGACGGCGTTACTGCGGGAATAGCAAAGATCGTGCTCGCTGACAAGAAACTCACCCCTGACGGCTACAGCCATTATATTGCTATCCCAGGGGTAATTCAATGGGTGCCGGCCGCGGGTAAATCGGTAGGCGGCGTCTGGACAGGAGCCATGATCCTGACCTATATGTTTGCCCTTATGGGGATCCAGTCCGCCCCGGCGTTTTCCATGTGGGCATTCTCCAACAAAAACCCAAAACCGTTTCCACTTCAGCAAGTGGTCGCATCTTCCATCGGCATCGGCGCCATCCTCATGGTCTTTACGGCCATCCAGGGGATGGGGGGACATGCCCTGATGGATGCCAACGTTATTCCCTCTTTGGCAGGGGGAAAGCAGGGAAGCCTGGTGCCGTGGCTGATCCATCTCATGGGTGATCACATCCCATGGATCACCGGGCTCCTGGCCGTGTGTGCCCTCGCTGCCATGCAGTCCACAGGGGCTGCCTACATGTCCACGGCGGCCGGGATGTTGACCCGCGACGTATACAAGCACTTCCTGAACCAAGAGGCTACCCACAAACAGCAGAAATTCTTCGGGCGTCTGCTGGTCCTGGTAGTGGTGGGAGCAGCGCTGATCGTGGCTGTCACCTCAACGGATGCCCTGGTCCTTTTAGGAGGACTGGCTGTTTCTTATGGATTTCAGATGTGGCCGGCCCTGATCGCTATCTTGTATGTGCCGTGGTTTACAAGAGCGGGGATTGTGACCGGGCTGATTGCAGGTCTGGTTGCAGTCACATTAACCTATAAATTTGCCTTCGGGTTGCCCTGGGGCGCATACCCCCTGACCATCCATAGCGCAGGCTGGGGGATCCTATTCAATCTTGCCCTTGCCGTGCTGGTGAGTGCGTTTACGCAGCCGGACAGGAAAGAATTTGCCCGGCGGTTCGAATTTCACAAATTCCTGAGAAAACATGCCGGCGTTCCTCGGGCAAAAAAGCACCTGAAGCCATTTGGCTGGATCATCACCATTGTATGGTTCATGTTTGCCATCGGCCCCTTTGCCGTCATCGGAAACACCATCTTTGGCAGCCCCACAGCGCCTGAAACGTGGTTTTTGGGGATGCCGTCCATATGGATCTGGCAGATCATCTGGTGGGCCCTGGGCTGCTACATGATGTACTTCCTGGCCTTCAAACTCGAGATGTCCACGCACATCACGGGCGAAGTTGAGGTGCTGGCTGAGGATATCGGGGACGTAAGAGTGCCCGAAGGAAAGGCAGTCACGGAAACAGCATAAGCCAATGATAACGACTTTAAGGTTCATCGCCCTGGCAGTGGTTCTGAGCCTCTGCCTTGGGTGCAACAAGCAAGATGACAGCCCGATAGACCGGGAGGAAAAGGTCTATCGGGCCATCCTGCTTGACGGCAATCGGTTCATAAAAAAAGAAAAATACCAAGAGGCGGCCGCTCTTTTTTCAGAGGCGATCTCCAAAAAACCTGACAAATTCGAGGGTTATTTGAACCGGGGCATTGTCTATCTCTACCTTAAGCGCTACGATCAAGCCATTGTTGATTTCACAGAGGCGATCCGGAAAGACCAAACCCTGGCTATTGCTTACGCAAATCGCGGCATTGCTTACGATCAGCTAAAAAAACAAAGACAAGCCCTTTCCGACTACCAAAAGGCCATAGCCCTTGATCCTGAAGTTGGGAAAGGGCCTGGTTTCATGGAAAGGTTTCTCCACAATAAACCCAAGATGCCCGATGTAAGAGACAGGGCCGAATTCTTGGAGAACACCCTGGAACCAAACGCAAAGTAGAAATTGAAAAACCGGTTATTGCAGTTCCCCCCCGTTATCTGCCGGCCTCTTGAAGGCCGATGCCCACTTGTCGGAAAATCACATCACCAACAACGGATCTCCCATTTCATGGTTTTCTTAGGGTTGAAAAAAGGCGCCCTTTCATGATAGTCTCCAAATTGTTGTTAAGAACGAATTTTACCGGTAGAATGCAAACTCTCCCGGTAGAGGCCAACAATGGTTGAAATCCCTTACAACAAGATTATCGAGTTCTTCCGTGGGATAGTGCCTTTTAACGAGCTTCCCCAGGATGTCCTAAAGGAACTCCCCCGTAAGATATTAATCGACTATTTTCCAAAAGAAACCCTGATCCTTGAGCAGAACGGCCCCCCCACTGACTATCTCTATATCATACAGACCGGCGCCGTGGAAAAAACCGCCCGAAAAGACGGCGTGGATATCCTCCTGGACTACCGAGCCGAGGGAGAATTCTTCGGAAGCGCTTCCTTGATTAACGAAACCGGTCCTGCATTTAATGTCCGGACCTATGAAGACACTATTTGCTATCTACTCCCAAAGGATATCTTTGACGAGTTGATGCAAAACCATGTGGGGTTTCACGAATACTTTGCCATCCGGGTATCAAAACTTGCTTACCGGCTGAAAAAGGCCCAGACCGGCATTTTTTCCCCCCGCGGACAACCAGAGACCGTAATCTTCCAATACGATGGCTACCTGTTTACGGTTACCGCCGGGGACCTGGTCAAGCGAAAACCGGTGACATGTTCTCCCTATCATGAAGTCGCCTTTGCGGCTAAGTTAATGGCCGAAAACGGGGTTGGCGCTGTGGCTGTGGTTGATGCTCGAAATCGCCCCCTCGGAATTGTGACCAAGAGCGATATGACCAATCGTATCCTTGCAGCAGGAAAAGAAAGCTCTGAACCAGTCAGGACGGTTATGAGTGCGCCGGTTCTCTCCGTGCTTCCCAGGGACCCGTGCTTTAGTGCTCTTCTCAAGATGGCCCGTTTCAACTGTCATCACATATGTATTGTCCAGGGAGAGATGCTCCAGGGTGTCATCTCGCAACACGACCTTATCGTGCTCCAAGGATCCAATCCCCTGGCTGTAATCAATGACATTGAAAAGCAGACGACTATTCAAGGGATAGCGGGGTTGGTCGATGCAATGGACCGTATGGTAAGAAGCCTTCTCAACTCCGGTGTATCAGCCAAAGATGTGACAACCTTTATTTCCGAGTGCAACGACCGCCTCACACGAAAAATCATCGGTTTGACAGAGGCATCCCTTCGTGAAGAGGGCTTGGGGCCTCCTCCTGTTTCTTATTGCTGGCTCGCATTAGGCAGTGAAGGCCGTAAGGAACAGACATTGCGAACAGATCAGGACAATGCCATCATCTATTCGGATCCCGAGCCCGCATCAAATCAAGACGTGCAGGAATACTTCCTCCGTTTAGCCCAAGGGGTCGTTTCCGGCCTGGAAAGCTGTGGCTTTCCCAGATGCAAAGGCGGCGTTATGGCCAGCAACCCACAATGGTGCCAACCGGAAACGGTTTGGAAAAACTACTTTTCAAGGTGGATCAACCAGGCATCTCCTGAAGACCTGAGAAACTGCACCATTTTTTTTGATTTCCGTCACCTGGCAGGTGCCGCAGTACTGGCCCAAAGGCTCCGGGCTTTCTTGAATCGCAATGTCGAAAATAGCCGAGCCTTCCTAAGGCACCTCACCACCAACGCCTTGTACAATGGTCCGCCTCTTGGCTTCCTCAGAGCCCTTGTCGTCGAGAAAACCGGTGTCCACAAGAATGAGCTCAATCTGAAGATGAGTGGCCTTGTTCCTCTGGTGGATGCTATTCGCGTGCTCAGCTTGAGTGGACAGATCAAGGCCACCAACACCCTGAACAGATTGGAACTTGCCAGTCGCAAGAATCTTCTCCCTGAGGATATGGCCGAAGATATCAAGGAAGCCTTTAATTTCATTGTACTCCTGAGGATAAATCACCACATGACCCAAAAGGACCATGAAATAGAACCGAGCGACTATATCAATCCGAGAACCCTCTCGAAACTCCAGGAAAAATCCCTCATCGAGGCATTCCATGTAATTCGAGACCTGCAAGGCGAACTGAAGGCCCGCTTCCCGGAAAGCATGTAGCAAAGATCATGTTTGGCTTTTTCAAGACCGGTAACCTGCAAAAGCTCTACGCTCGGCATACTGGCCGAAAGGACATGCCCCCTGCCCTGGCCAGACAACTGGAAGTCAGGGGAGCATACCAGCCCGAGGCGCTCATCGCAAACACTTCATTTGTCATCTTTGATACGGAGACAACCGGCCTTCATCTCGAAAAGGGTGACCGACTTCTTTCCATCGGGGCCGTCAAGATAGCAAAAGGGAGGGTCCATTTAGGGAATGCCTTCTACGAACTCATAGACCCAGAACGGCCCATTCCGCGCTCTTCCATCTTTATCCACAACATTACGCCCGGTGTTGCAACGGCTCGGCCGCACGTCTCGGAAATCCTCTTGAAGTTTCTGACGTTTGTGGATACGGCCGTGCTGGTTGCCCACCATGCGGATTTTGACATGAAATTCCTCAACTATGCTATGGTGGGGTGCTTCGGATTCCCTATCCAAAACCGTATCCTTGATACTGCCATGGCCGCTGCCTGGATTAGGGGCATGGAGGAAACAGAACTCATACATTCCAAAAACTCCCATGATACTCGCTTTGACGCCGTTGCCGCGCACTTTGGCATCACTGCTCAGGATCGTCACAGCGCCTTTGGCGACGCCCTGTCAACAGCCTTGCTTTTTCAACGTTTTATCAATATATTAAACAAGAATGGGGTCTCGACTCTGAAGCAACTCGTCAGAATCGCCGACGTGCCCTGAGCGGTAAAAATCCGGGCTCAGAGGACGTGGCTTTGACCTGCCCCTTTGAAGGGGGCCGGGCGCTTCGCCATCTTACGAATGCCTAAGGGGAAAATGCCTAGAATGCCTAAAATTGTAAAATGCCTAAAATTGCGGTTGCACGTTCTGTTCTTAACTTTAGGCACTTTTGGCATTTTTGGCA